>JBILBQ010000090.1:0-10004 GCA_044353615.1 Algoriphagus sp.
AAAATGAGCGGGGAACCCAGGTGGGGGTCAGTCGTACAATTCCTTCGCCCTGTTCGAGCGCTTTTTTAGCTAAACTCATGCCTATGTATTTTGGGTTAGTGTCAGTATTTTTTTTATCGTTGAATTAATAGCAAGTTGGTTGGAGACGAGTCAAGAAAATTCCCGAGCAGCATCCCCTAGCAAAATGCTGAGCCGTAGGTCATAAATTCGGGTTTCTCCAGGCTCCAGCAAAATCAAACTCTCATTCTCCCGAGCGGCAGCCTGTCCAATTGGAGGATTGGTAGCGGGCTCAAGTGCAGTTACGTATTCATTTTTTCCCCAATGCTGCCAATGGATAAGCCAAGGCAATTGGGTTTTGGAGAAGGATATTTTTAATCCCAGGCCCAATTGGTCGTTGACATAGCCACAGGTTACTTGCTGCATTTCATCTGTTTGAGGATCAATAAAGGCAACCTCTTCCCCAAAGCCTGCATGGCTATCCATGGGAGCTGGGCAGTGCCGGAATCCATCTTTTCGAGAATTTTGCCGTACTGTCGTCTCTCCAGATCTCGGCTGCATTTCCCCCTGCCAGACGATCCGTGTTCCTGCATCAATCAATGGCCAGCCACAATTGATATGGTACAAAAGCATGTGGGGTGCTGGGGAATTGCCTCGATTGGTAACCCTATCTTGGATCTGAATCTCTGCAGACCCGATGGTTCCAGAGATTCGACGAATCAGTTCCAAACTGGGTCCAAAGGTGCTGCTTTCGGTAACTTTTCCGACCACCTCAAACCCCAAGTCCCCTGAGAAAATATCCGGCTGCTTGATGGAAATGAGTTCGGCAGCTAAGTTGGAATAATTGCCATGCAAACCTCTGGATCCATGTTCATCCGAATTGGGAGGACCTGCATTGGATAATCCACAGGTAGTCAGCAATCCCCCACCAAAGGTACGGAGCCAATCAATGCCTTGGTTGGAAAAAGGCTGAGGAGCGGTCAAGCCCGCGTGAGAAATCCATGCCAAGCTATGTTCATTGAAAAAGGCATCCAAAATATCCATGCCTCGGTCCAAAACCACCTTGTAGCGAAGCCCAGTGCCCGTAGTGATCCAAGCGATACGAACTCCTCGCCCTGCACCATTGTCGAGGACAGACGTCTCTATTCCTCCCAGTTGCTGGGAGTTGGAGAGGGCATGCTTCCAATTTTGGGAATCCTTATGCTTCATTTTATTACCGTAAAACCCAGGATGGGGCTGTACTCCCCTATCCCTTTTTTAAGAGAATATTCTTAAACATCACCTTCATGGGAGGGCCAACATGCACTTGGAAGCCGAATAATCCGCTCAGCTTTCTGTTTTTGATATCGGCATCCTCCACCTCACTCATCAGGGTGCCGTTGACATAATGCTTCAGGTTAGTCCCCTTAGCCACGATATGTATGGTGTTCCAGTCCCCTTTTTTGATCAAGTTCCCCAGAGCAGCACGATCGCCCAACTCATTTACCAGGTTCAATCCCTTCCAGGCATTATTCGCTACATAGCCACCTACAGCAGAAATGCCGTCCGGTTGCGAACTGATCTGTGTGCGCTGCCCTCGATAGGCAAGGGTGGTCCGCTTACGCTCCTCGTAGTTTTGACCCGTGTAATTATTCGCTCCATCGATATCTGCTTGGTAGCCTCGCAGGGCGTAGGGCAACTCTGTGTAACGATCGCTGCGGTATTGTACTCCTGAGTTTCCATTTTCTGAAATCCAATAGTCCACCTTCAACTCAAAATCGCTAAGCTCTCCACCCTTCCAGATGATGAAGGTATTGTTTTTAAGAAGCGTTGCTGCAGTGATTTCTCCTACCATCGCCCCCTCCTTGACCGACCAGTAGACCGGATCAAATTCCCAGCCATCGAGACTTTTTCCATCAAAAAGAGAGATGAAGTCAGCCTGCTGCTCAGATGCCTGTGCTGAACTACTGGAGTCTAAGGACAAGGTCCAGGATATCCAGGAGGCAAGCATCAGCAAGCCAAGGACACCCCAAATTTTAAGCGTCATGGATCGAATCATCGCTGTGCAGTAGGTTGCTTGTACACAGCATGGTTCGCATTCCCACCAGAAATGAGGTAAGCCATCAAGTCTTTCAATTCCTCCTCATTGAGTCGATTGATCAAGCCTGGCATCATGATGGACACGTCCCCATTTTTCTTCAGCGCCACGGTGCTTTTGGAAACGGTTTTGATGTCGTTTGGAGCAAATGGGTTTTGAGAAATGTAATAATTCTTCGCATCCTCATTAGTGATTCTACCCAAAATTGAGCCTCCCGCTTTGAGTTCGAGAACCGTAGATTGGTATTGATCGGAGATGGTGGCGTTAGGATCGATAGTGGCCACCAAGATGTCTTTGGCAGAAAAACGGGTTCCCAACTGGCTCAAATCCGGGCCAATTGCTCCACCTTGGCCCTGCATGGTATGGCAGGACTGACATAGGGTAGCTGCATACATCGCCTTTCCTTTAACCAAATCACGACCCACTAGATTGGCTACCAGGGGCTCTGCTTCTTCCAGCGTCCATCGGCGACCTGGGCCTTCAGGTTGAACATCGGAGTTTATGATGTCATTTCCACTTTCAGTAAGAAGCTTACCTCCTGATAGTTCATCGTATTTTTCGAAGTCCGCTTTATCCACGGAGGCCAAGGCCATTTTTCGGGCGCGATCTAGGAAGCCTACATAGCTACGTCCTCCTTTATAAGCAGTGAGGGCATTTTTGATCCATCCAAAATACTCCACTCGCTGGGCAGCAGTCCAGCCTTTGTCGGCTCCACCCAAAACGGTGGCATAGAAGGTAGCTTGCGCTGGCGGCACATTGGCCAGCATATTCGCAATATCCAATCCATACTGAGGATTTCGCAAAATCAAATCCGAAGATTCGGTAAAGGTCTTTTGGTAATTGGAATCATCCTTGGCATTTTTAAGTAATGCAAGGGTCTTGCTTACCGCAGTCGGTGCATCCAAATGAACCAAAAGGATAGCGAGTGAGCGATCTAGCTGGTTATCATTTGCTGGATAGTGCGGATCCAAGTAAGCGATCAATTGAGGCTTTATCGCTTCCGCATTGGAGCCATGACGAGCCAAAAGCACCTCAAAAGTGCGGAGGATGTCTTGCTTTTCTTTGGAGGAGAGCTTCTTGTAGTCTACTTGCATCAAGCTGTTGAACATGGCGGCTGCATCAGCGCTCGATCCATGCCGAGCAAGCGCAAGAATTGCTTGCATTTTCTTAGCGGCATCAGGCTCGGCCAAGGCCTTGCCCTTCCAGGAAGCAACAGGCTGATGCTCCAAAACCAATCTTGCAGCGTACTGCACATAGCGATCTTCATGACCAAGCTGAGCCCAAGCCTTTTCTATCCCTTCTGCAGGAGCTCCTGCTCGATGATATTGTTCCAGCTCTCTTCGAATCTTTGCCTCCTTTGGAAGATCTGCTTCTGTCATAGGAACATAGGTATCTAGCTCGCCCTTGTAGGTTACACGATATAGATCAGATTCAAGTCTTCTTCCGCCTGTGGCAAAGTAAAATGCGCCATCTGGACCAATAATTCCATCTGTGAGCGGGAGTGGAGAACCTGAAATAAACTCCTCAGCTGTGGCGTCATAGGTAGCACCATTTGGAGTAAGGTGAATGGCATAGATGATTCCAAAGCTCCAGTCAAAGGCATAAAGTGCTTTTTTATACTTGCTCGGAAAACTAGCTTTAAAGCCAAACATGGCGTTAGTAGGCGAGCCTTGACCGATGTTGAGTACTGCAGGAAGGTTGTCAGGATAGTTTGGAGACCACTTAGAATTACCCGTTCTCCAGCCAAATTCAGACCCACTTGTAGCATGGTTGATGCGCGTAGGACGGTACCAAGGCATTCCAAAATCCCATTCCATATCCGCATCGTAGGCAAAAATGTCACCCACCTCGTTGACGTCAAAATCAAATGCATTTCGGTAGCCTGCAGAAATCAATTCCCAATCTGTTCCCTCAGGGTTAATTCGAGCGATCCATCCTCCAGGTGCCATTCTATCATTGGCATGGCCTCTTGGATCTTTGATCAATGGAAATAGGTTGTCCTCTTGCCATACTTTTGGCAGACGATAGGAATTCATTTCAGGTACATCTACATGGTTGCCCGCTATCAAATAAATGCCTTTTCCATCCGGAGTGAGCCGCATAGAGTGAGGCCCATGCTCTCCTTGCTCTCCTTTGAGCTCTCGAATTTGGGTGATCGACTCAAATTGATCGTCCCCATCCAAATCCTGAATTCGGTAAAGTCCCGTAGGTTGGCTGAATTTCTCGTTGGGGTTGTGGTTCACCATCACGTAAAGTGAATTGAAGGCATACAGCAATCCTTGCGCATAGCCCATACCGACCAGAGAGTCGGCCACATTTCCTACGACCAACTTTTCCACCTTGGCTTTTTGAGTGGAGTCCGAACCAATGGGAGGCAGTTCCAGTCGATAGAGAAAGCCATACTGATCTGAAGTGATCATTCGACCTTTATCATCAAAGGTCATTGCCACCCAAGAGCCTTGCTCATTTTCCCCGGGGCTGTAAAGTAACTCGGCCACAAAGCCATCAGGAAGCTTGAGCTTATCAATTTTAGGATTGCCAGTAAGTGGGCGAACTTCCTCTTTTTTGGCACAGCCAAAGGCGAGGATTAGAAATAGGCCAAGAAGTAAAATCGGCTGGAAGTTTGATGAACGGAACATATAGGCTGGGTGTATTGCTTTTTGAAAAATACTATTTTATCAAATCAAGATGAGAAAAAATTTAAGCCTATAAAAGCAAGTTTTGATAAGTTTTTATACAAGTGGAGATACAAGTCCACAACCATTCAGCTACCTGTATCAAAAAGTCATTGACAATGCACTCCATTCTGCTTAGTATTAGCCTAAATTTCCAATCAACCCATGAAAAATCGCATCACCTTCACTTGGAATTTCTTTTTCGTTCTTACCGGAATTATCCTCTTTGGCTGTAAGCCTGAACCTACGCTTGAACTAACAAAAGGAACTCGAATAGCCCTTGTTGGGAATAATCTAGGTTCTCGAATGATGGAATACGGCGGTTTGGAAACAGAACTTCATCTGCGCTACCCAGACAGCACGCTTTTCATTCGCAACCTCTGTGATCCAGGTGATACCCCTGGATTCCGACCCCGATCAGGCACAAACGATCCCTGGGCTTTTCCGGGAGCAGAACAATTTCAAGACGAATACGCCACCAACTCGGGGTCCGAAGGGTTTTTTGAAAAGCCCGACCAATGGCTAACCCGACTGCAAGCAGATGTGGTGATTGGATTTTTTGGATTCAATGAATCTTTTCAAGGCCCGGAAAAGCTTGAAAACTTTAAACAAGAATTAGAAGCCTGGATCCTGCATTCCAAAGCACAGCGCTACAACGGGAAGGCAGCTCCGCAACTTGCCCTCGTATCTCCCATCGCCTTTGAGGACCTTTCGGAGATCAAGGATGTCCCCAATGGGAAACTAGAAAACGAAAACCTACTGCGCTACACCGAAGCCATGGAAGAGGTGGCCAAAAAGCACCAAGTAGTGTTTGTGGACGCCTTTACCCCGAGCAAAAAATGGTTCGCTTCTACGGATGAACCTTTGACGATCGATGGCAGCCAGCTAACCGAACAAGGATATGAGAAACTAGCGGTTCTGCTCGCAGACAAGGTATTTGGGAAGGCATCGCCAAAAGCAGAAGCTAACAAAGACCTGATTCAAACGGCCGTACTGGAGAAAAACTGGTTTTGGAACAACGACTACAAGATCCCGAATGGAGTCCATGTCTTCGGAAGACGCTACGATCCTTTTGGACCAGACAACTATCCTTTTGAATTGGAAAAAATCCGCCAACTCACCGCCATTCGCGACACCGCCATCTGGGAAGCAAACCAAGGAAAAGTAAAAGACCTGCAAGCTGCGGATGCAAAAACCAAAGCGCTACCAGAAGTGACCACCAACTACAACCCGGAAGCCAATGGCAGCCTGACCTATTTGTATGGAGAAGATGCGTTGAAGACCATGAAGGTTCCTGAAGACTATAAAATTGAGCTATTTGCCTCCGAAGAAGCGTTTCCAGACCTGGCCAACCCAGTTCAAATCTCCTTTGACAACAAAGGAAGACTTTGGGTGGCGACCATGCCCAGCTACCCACACTACAAGCCTGGGGATAAAAGACCTGCAGACAAGTTGATTATTCTTGAAGACACCAATAATGACGGCAAAGCAGACAAGCAAACCACATTTGCAGACGATTTGCACATTCCTGTTGGATTTGAGATTGCCGCCGAAGGAGTGTATGTTTCTCAGGGAAATAACCTGGTGCTGCTCGTCGATGAGAATGGAGACGATAAAGCAGATCGCAAAGAAGTTCTCCTCAGTGGATTTGATGACCACGACACCCACCATGCCATTTCTGCTTTTGCGGCAGATGAAAGTGGCGCAATATACATGGCCGAAGGGGTATTCCTCCACACCAACGTGGAAACTTCCTATGGCCCTGTTCGAGGAACCAATGGAGGATTTTACCGCTACGAACCCAAGCGCCACAAGTTGGAGCGGGTCAACCAGGTCAGCATCCCCAACCCTTGGGGCATTGCCTTTGACCGCTGGGGACAGAACTTTTACGCAGAAACCTCCGGTCCCAATGTCAACTGGATGCTACCAGGTTCGACACTACCGCGTTATGGCAATGGCAATTTCAAAGGTCCTAACCTGATTGAAAAAGACCACATGGTCCGTCCTACCTCAGGATTGGAATTTATCGCAAGTCGACATTTTCCTGAGGAGGTTCAGGGCGATTTGATCATCAACAATACCATTGGGTTTTTGGGAACGAAGCAACACCAACTATTTGAGGATACCGTGGGATTCACTACTAAATGGCGTCAGGACCTGATCGTCTCTTCTGACCGCAACTTCCGTCCGGTAGACATGGAAATTGCCCCAGATGGCTCCTTGTATGTGGCAGACTGGCACAACATCCTGATCGGGCACATGCAGCACAATGCACGGGATCCCTTAAGAGACCATGTGCACGGACGAATCTATCGGGTGACCTATCCTTCCCGACCTTTGGTGACTCCTGCTAAAGTCAATGGAGAATCCATCCCTGCACTTTTGGAAAATTTGAAGCTTCCTGAATACCGCAGCCGCTACCGTACCCGTCGCGAACTGAGAGGAAGAGATGCTGCTGCGGTAACCGCGGCTGTTGAGAAATGGGTGAAATCGCTAGATAAAAAAGACCCGGACTACGAACACCAGCGCTTGGAAGCACTATGGGTCACCTGGGGTGCCAACAAAGTAAATGTGCCTCTCCTCAAGGAGCTACTTGCCTCCAAAGATTATAAAGTTCGTGCTGCTGCCACCCGCGTGCTCCGCTATTCCGGACACCAGGTCTCCGACCAAGCCCAACTGCTAACTGCCTCCGTACAAGATCCCCATGGACGCGTACGAATGGAAGGAATTGCTGCAGCTTCTTGGCTGCCCCGTGCACAAGGAGTTCCGATTCTAGCACAAGCTGAAAAACAAGCCAAGGATAAAACCTGGATTCCAGGCACCTTAGAAACCGCCATCGCCCACCTCAATGGGCTTTCTGTAGCACAGAAGAAGGAGGAAGATGTCAAATCTTCTTTGACCGGATCGGATCGGGAACTCTTTGTGCTAGGCAAGGAAATCTATGCTCGAGAAGGATTGTGCAGCACCTGCCACCAGCCAGATGGTGGAGGATTGACCGCCTCTGAATTCCCTCCACTTCGAGGTACTCCCTGGGTGACGGGTAGCCCCGAGCGACTAATCAAATTGGTTTTGAAGGGCTTGATGGGCCCAATGGAAGTGGCTGGAAGAAGCTATTCTGGACAGGTTCCGATGACCCCTCACGAAGGCATGCTGAACGATTCCGAAGTGGCCGCTGTGCTTACCTACGTCCGCAACTCTTTCGGCAACAAAGCTTCTCCTATTTCTCCAGATTTGGTGAAAATGGTGCGTGAAGAAGTCAAAGACAAGAAAGGATTCTGGAGTCCACAAGAACTATTGAAAGCACATCCTTTGGAGAAAAACTAGGCAATTAGGCCTAGTTTTTATTCTACCTTTTGAATGGGATACCAGGTACTCACTCCATTCTCGTTGATGGCTTCGATGGTGAAGTAGTAAGGCTTGGTTCGATCCAAGGTCTTGAGCCAGTATTCATTGTTACCCAGGACCATGATGGCAGTGTACAACTTGTCAGGAGCAGTGCCATAATAGATGTTGTAGGCATAGGCATCAGCCGAAGGCGACCACTTAATAAAGGCACTTCGCTTGTCCTTTTCGGTACGGAAGACCATAAACTGAGACACCTTGTTGGGCACCGCTCCACCTGCATTTCCGAAAACACGGAATCCAGAGAGCGCAAATTTGCCAGTAGGCATCCACACATTGACTAATTTGAGGTACCTGGTTTTTACAGGGGTCTTCAGTTCTACGTACTCGTGCGGGATGTCTGTGGTGTTTTTACTTTTGTCTACTAAGACCTCCCACTTTTTCCCGTCCAACGAATGGTAGAGTAGGTACTGGTGGAATTGGTCGGTACGCTTTCCGAGTCGGTCAGTGTCCACATCTTGGTCGGCATAATTGATCTGAACTGCATTTACCGTACTCACTTGGCCGAGATCCGTTTGGATCCACTCTCCCTTTGCTCCGGATTGAGCACTCCAGTAGGTCTTCAGGTCCTCGTCATTGGCCTTGTTGGCCGAAAATCCTCCCAAAGTAGAGGACACCTGCAAGGGTTTATCGTAGTTGAGCAGCATCCATCCGGTAAACTTTCCAGCCTTTTCGGTATTGGGTAGGTAATGCGGATAGTCTCCAAATGCAGTGCTGGACCACATCACATCGTCTTTATCGAAGCCGGTAGGCCAGATGCCTAAGCGCCGCTCAAAGGTGTTTTTGACCGAAATCATGATGGTGCTGATGTGCCAGTACTTGCCTTGGTTGTCTTGGAAAGTACTGCCATGACCTGCTCCTCGGGCAAAGCCGCCTAACTTCATGCTCAAGGGATCGGATTGGGGAGTAAAGGGTCCCAAGGGCGTTGGGCCTACGATTACCCCGTCCGAATAGCCAGAGAATTCGGTACCTGGTGCACCGTATTGCAAGTAATACTTCCCGTTGTGTTTGGTCACGTGAGCACCTTCCATAAAGGGATCCAAAAAGGTGTTGTCCATGTGCTCCCCAAAGCGCTGCCAGCCATACTTGTCTGGTTCGAGGAGGTACATCTCCTTTCGCGTTCCGATGGGGGCCATCGTTTTCCGGTTCAATTCAATTCCATACAGAGGATAGCGGTTGGAACTGCCATTGTACATGTAGAGTCGGCCGTCGTCGTCGGTAAAGAAGTCGGGGTCCCAACCTCCAATTTCAAATTTCTCGACCAGTGCCTTCCATTCATTGGCCTTGGGATTGGTGCTCATCCAGATGGTAAAATCTTTTTCGTAGGTAGAGCCCATCACGAGCACGGTATCCCCAATAATGCCCACTGCGGGAGCACACAATTCATCGTACACCTTGTTCCAAGGCTGAAGAAAGCGTCGGGAATGAAACTCCCAGTTCAACATGTTGTCACTGGTCCAATACCCCCACTGGTTGGTCGAAAAAAGAATGTAGGAGCCCTGGTAGTTGACCACCACTGGATCTGCGGTGGCCCGATGCCTACCCCACTCCGAGAAATTGGGAATGGGCGTGTAGCCATAGTCGAGGTTGATGGGATTGCAGTAAGTGAGCTGCTGCGCCTGAGAACCAAAGGAAAAAAGGAGCAGGGGAAGGATAAGGGTGAGGCAATAACGCATGGCTAAACAATTAAAAATGGAGTACTCCTAGAGCAGAATCAGTGAAAGCCAAGTACAAATCCCTTGACCCTACATTGGGTCGCCCTTTTCAAAAATAAGGGAGAGCAAGCCAAGAAAAAAATAGGACTTCTAGAACAGGACATTAAAAAATTCTGGAAGCCCTAGAATATACTATTT
>JBILBQ010000091.1:0-9973 GCA_044353615.1 Algoriphagus sp.
ATGGGGGCACATCTTTGGTGACGATGCTCCCTGCAGCCACTACCGAACCCTTTCCTACCGTCACTCCGGCAAGGATTACGGAGTTGGCGGCAATCCAACAATCGTCCTCAATTTTGATAAAAGAGCGGGTCACTCCCTGTTCGATCATGGGGACAGCTGTTTCGGAAAAATTATGGTTTTCTGAATAAATGCTCACCCTTGGGGAAATCATGACATTTTCTCCGATCTCAATGTAACCCGAGCAGCCGATATACCCATAAGGGCCAATGCTGCTGTTGTTTCCAACTTTCAGTCCTACCCCAGCCTCGCCTCCATAGAGGTTGGTAGGCCTGATGATTGCATAACTTCCAATGGTGACCTTGTCTCCAAAAATCAATCCTTTTTGAGAAAGGCCATTGATCTCGCAGTGGTCTTGCGCAATAAAATTACGGCCAACTTGGATGTAGGAAGCCTGCCGGATGGTTACCCCTTTTCCGATTAAAAATAGGCCTTTGGCGGCGCCAAATCTCCATCGTATCCATGCGCCCCTTCCCATCCAAATCCCCATCCTCACGAGCACACCCAAGGTCGAAAGAGAATCCCATTCTTTTCCAAAGCGGTCGCTGAGGTCAATTCCGGTAAGCTTGGAGATGGTTTTGCCGAGAAAATTACCCATTCAAAATTTCTTTAAAGGCCTGTTCCAAAGATAGGAAAAACTTCTCCGCGGAAAATTGTTCCAACCTGATTCTCCCTTTTTCACCCAATTCCTTTCGTAGATCCGGATCGTCCACCAAAAGCTTCATGGACTGAAGAAGTGCCTTCGAATCATTTTTTTCCAAAATTAAAGCAGCTTCACCCGCCACTTCCATCAAGGCCCCCTGACGTGAAATGATGACCGGCAGCCCAAAAGAGAACGCTTCCAATACCGGCAATCCAAAGCCTTCATTCTTCGAAGGGAAAACATACCCCAAGGCATGTTGGAAATAAGAAGCGAGTTGATCTTGGCTTACATATCCTGTGAAATCTACTTTGTCAGTCAACCCCAAGGTGGTGACTAACTCCACTAAATTGTCATAATCATCTAAGGTTTCTCTGGGACCCCGTTGTCCAACCAATACCAAGCGGAGGTCTTCATAGCCTTCCATTCTTGTAAGGCTATCAAATGCGTTGATTAGCGTGCCTAGGTTTTTCCTTTTTTCCAAGACTCCGACATGAAGGAAGTAGCGCGTTTGTGTATTCGCTTTCAGATCCGGTTGGGCCAATCGCTCCGAAAGCCCAGAAGCCTGATAAACCACCTTCATTGGAATAGATTTAAAAGGAGGTAATTCTTGTAACCGCATTTTGGAAAATTGGGTGATTGTGATGATCTCCCCGTTGTTTCGCAATCCTTTTTCTAAAAAATAGAGGTAATACTTCAGCCAGAGCCTTTGATAATGTTCAGGATTATCCCAAAAAAACGTGTCGTGGACGACGGAAACTTTTTTTCCTTTAGCGAAAACTGGACTTAAAATGTCAGGACTGAAGACGATCGCTGTTTGATGGAAATATGAGAGTATCGGTACGATTACCTGTTTTCTGAAGAAATAGAGCAGCTGAAAAAGGAGGTTTTTCCACTTGGCTGTTTTTCCTCGGAAGAACTGACTTTGCTTTACTTTCTGATAATTGGGGCTGATGATATACTCAAATTCGGGGTTGTTTTTTTTGAGAATCTCATCGCAAAGCGTCACCATATAGGTTCGGATCCCTGTTTGTGCCACATACAGGTAAAATACATCCACCAATACTTTTGGCTTATGCTTTTCCATCTTTGATTTTGGAGTATTCGTTCATGGCATAGCCCACCATCCACCAGGTGATCCAATTTACATAGGCATACAATTCTGCATTGGCAGTGAAAAGGGGCAGTAAGAGGCCTGTTTTAACAGCTGCAGCGGTAAATGCAATTCGTGCCGTCATGAGGTTTTCAGTAAGCCTGAAAACTCGAATGGAGCGGCTAATGGAAAATCCCAAAAGAAGGATGTATAAAAACATCCCTATAAATCCGAGCTGCACCCCATAAATCAGGAATTGGTTTTCCCCACCGATTCGTGCTTCATCGGTGACAGTACCGGAGTTGCCACTCATGGCCAAACCGACACCTAGGGGATTTTCGATCATGGATTCAACTGCAATCAACCATTCCAACACGTGGCCTACGCTAGATGCATTTTGGAATGTCAGGGTATCGATCACGAAGTAATAGAAGTCGTCAGAAGCAAAGAATATAACGAAGATGACAAATGCAGTGACTAAACTGAACCCAAATAGGATCAAACGATAGAGCTTAAAAATCACCGCAATAAAAAACAGCATGATAAAAAAAGCGCCAAACGCGGCCCGTGAACTTGAGAAAAACAGACTGCCCATGGAGCATAGCATGACTACGATGTATGGAAATCCTTCTTCCCTTTTGGACGTCAAAAACCAGATTAGCCCAGCCGCAAAACCCAACAGCACCGAGCTTGCCAACTCCAAGGGATCAGAAAAAAACGAGGCCAGTCGCTTGGTCAGGGCTTGGGTTTCAAATGTCCAGGATAGACCAAAATTGCCGCTCGGGTAGGTATCGTTGATTACTTGATTGTAAAGCGCGTAGCCAGTGTGCTGTTGGATGTGTGTCCTTAAGACAAACTCTTCCACTAAATTAACGGCGAAGGCAAGGATGGCTATGATGAAAATCGTGGAAAAAAACCGAGAGATCTCCCGCTCTTCAAACACCGTATTTCTCCCCAAAAAGTAGGCAAGACCGGGAAGCAAAATCCCCTTGAAGTAGGAGGCCTTGGTAAGAAAGGGGACTTCACCAATGGGCAGAATAAGGAAGCAAAACGCAATAATTAAAAACCCCCCCATCCACCAATCCGTGCTCTGGGGCCGAAAGGGATACTCGGCGGGCTTCTTCTGAAAGAGAACAGCCACCATCAAGGCGATGCCCACTACTCCTTCCTTCAGCCCTTGAAAGACAGTGACCAACACCTCAGATCGGGTGTTGAGGTAAGTCAAACTCAAGAAGCTAATGTAGATTGGTAAAAAACCGGCTAAGAAGAAGATGAAATAAGTCCATTTTCCCTTTACAATCATCTCTTGTAAAGTCCAAAGGAAGCCCAATAGCACCCCGATAGTCAGAATAAAAAATGCTATTGAAGCCATTTCTTTTCTGAGTTAAGTGGAGTAAAAAGACCTTCTCGTATTCCTTGGAAAACTGCCGAAAGTTTTTGGGATCGCCCTCGAATCAAAAAGTAGGCTCCCCAACTCAAAAACCGAATCAGGTGATAGGGATATCCAAGTACTATCGAATGCTGCCGCAGCAGGAAAAGCTGGTTTCTCACAAGAAAATAAAACACACGTGGACTCAGTATGCCTTCAGCATGTTGTTTTTTAGAGGCAGCGCCAGCTTCGTGGTAGATGATTGCATTCTCGGCCAAACCAATTGTAAATCCAGCTTTGCGAATTCGTAAACTCCATTCCACGTCTTCAAAATAAGCAAAATAGGCTTCGTTAAGGAGCCCCGCTTCTAGTAAGGCGCCTCTAGATACCAGCATGCAGCAGCCGGTAGCCCAATCAAGAGTTTTAGTTCCTACTCGATACCTTTCAAAAGGGACTCGGTCTCCCAAGGTGATTGCCCTTCCAAAAAGGGAATTCCATTTGCCCCCAGCGCTCCACAGTGTTTGTGGATCATGGGCAAACAGGATGAGGGGTTGGGTCACGCCCTGCCCAGGTTGATCTAGACAAGTTTGAAGTTCTTTCAAAAAGGAAGGGGCAACTGTCGTATCGTTGTTGAGCAGTAAGACCTGTTCAAACCCTTGTTCCAAGGCATAGCGGATTCCTACATTATTTCCACCAGCAAATCCCAAGTTGTCTTTCTTGGCGATGAGGTGAATGTGGGGGAACTTTGCTTTGAGTTGCTCTCCTTCTGAATTTTGGGAGCCATTATCCACCAGAATTACTTGAAAAGCGGGCTCCGTTACTTTCTCAAGAGAATCCAAGCAGGCTTTGGTATATCCATAGCCGTTCCAATTAACCAGGATGATTGCTACTGAAATCTCAGGAGTAGAAGCCATACAAGAGTTCTTTTTTGTGGCGATACAGGAGATACAAGCAAATAAAGAAGACCATGACCTCAGTGCTCAAGATCGCAATGCAGAGACCGGCGCCCCCATAAAAGTGGGTAAGCACGGTTGAGACGCAAATCATGTAGGCACAAAACATCCAGCTGGCACGAAACAACAGATCTTTGAGGTTCGTGACTAGGAGGATCATCACATTTCCCACATTGAGGCAAGCCAGAAATGGAATTGCGGCAAGTAGTTGGAGATACCCGACTGCACCGTTAAGCTGACCACGAGAAAGTACTTCAATGATCCAAGGGGCGGTCAGGTAAGTTCCGATGCTAATCAAGGCGCCGATTGCAAGGGTGCCGAGATACACTTTCTTGAGGAAGGAGAAAAATGCGGGCTGGTCCGCTTGATAAAGCTTGGAGGCATTTGGAAAAATTGCTTGAATGATCAACGCTGGGAATAGCCTTAGGATCATGACCACGCGTTCCGCTAAACTGTACATTCCCAATGTGGCCCCAGTTGAAAAGAAACTCAAAATGATGAGGCCTCCATTGATGGAAATATGGCTGGCAAGGTTGCTAAAAAATAGAAGTAGGTTGTCCTGAAGGCTTTTCAGGATCGAAGAAAATTGAGGGCTAAAAAAGCGAATATCCAATACCACATGAATGTAGCCTAGTAGGCACAAGTTTACTCCTAGACCAGAAATGCCAAGTAGAAAATTGACCCAAAAACTTTGTGAGGGCTGCTGTACAAAAAGTACCAAGCCCATCAAAAAAAGAAGTTTGGAGAAAATTGTCGCTACAGAGACCAGCTTCATTTTTTCCATCCCTTGAAAAAACCAGAGCGGAAAGGCGGCTTCTGAAAAGAGCAGAAATACGGAGAATACTAAAACGGATTGGTACCCTTCGAATAGGTTAAAACCATACGCTCCAATTAAAATGATGACGGTGGAAAAAAGGGCAAGAAGAAGTTTGGCTGAAAAAACATTGGAGACCAACTGCGAGAGTTCTGTCTTATTGGACTGATTGAGGGCAACTTCTCTTGGGGCGCTCAGGTTGAACCCAAAGCCAACTAATATATTGAATACAATAATTACAGAAAGAGATAAGTTGACCCACCCAAACTGTTCCGCCCCAATACTTTGAATCAGGAGGGGCATGGAAATGATTGAAATCAAGACCGTTGAGGACTGGATCAGCGCCAGAAAAAGAAAGTTCTGGAGGGACTTATTCCGGATAAAATTCCCAAAGGGGATCAACAGATTGATTTTTTCAAACATGGAAGCTTTGGTTTAGACTTCCTGCAAATGTTTTTGATAGATTTTTCTCAGATAAAGCAAGCTAAGGGCCAAAATACCGAAGAAAATGGCCCCATAAACCATCCCCTTCAACAAGCGGATTTCAGTTCGTTTTAAAGGCAGCCTTGGAGAATCGATCAATTGAATTAATGGGGTATTGATGCGATGATTGATTTTTGCCATCTCCAGATTTTTAACAATTTCTTCAAAAACTGCAGCACTAGTTTGAACATCTACTTGCTTGCGACGCCCATTTACGGTAGCCGCACTCAGCAAGGGGTTGGCATTGGGAACGCGATCTTGTTCGGCAGCCAAGGTGCCAAGGCTTGCATCAAGAATTGCCCGAACTGAATCTGCTTGGATTTGTAAAATACGGAGGTTCTCCCCTGTTTTTTTTGTTTTAGTCTCCAAGTAAAAGGTATTCACCTTGCTCACTAGCGTTTCATTAAAAAGCTTTGCAAAACCCTCGTCTTTGGAAGAAACATTGACCTGAATAATACTCAATTTCCGATCTGGCTTGACGACTTCGAGCTGTTTTTCTCGGATAAGCCTGGAGATTTCCTTGATCACCGAGTCCTGCTTCACTCCATGATTTTCTTTGGAAGCCGAAAATGTCAGGGTAGACAAATCTATTTTGGAGGCCCATTTATTTTCTAACTCTTCGAATTCAATAAATCGATCTACCAATAAACTTTGTTTGTCAAATGGGCTCAAGAGGGTTTCTTCCAACATGCGGTCCGAGCGGTACAGCTCCATGATGTTATCCCCTTGAAAAAGGCCATTTGTGCCCCCTATGCCGCCCAAATTAACCCCAAGAAGGCTAGCGAGTCCTGACATTTGTCCAATACCACCCATTCCTTCCTCCTCCAAAACGAAAGAAGTTTCCGCGTGAAAAACAGGGTCTTTTAATTGTGAATAACCAGCGCCAAGTCCAGTTCCTACTACTAAGGAAAGGAGTAGAAGTTTCCACTTGGAAAGAAAAAAGTTTACCCAATCAATCAGGTTTTGCACCACCTCTTTCAAGGTGAATTGGGAGGTAGAAAAATGTGAGTTTCCGCTCATGGGATATTACTGTTGGTTGATTTGAGAAAGAACCAAAGCTAAGGTGGCCAATCCAGTGGTGACGCCCACTAAGTCACCTAAACGAAGTGGTATTTTAGGGCCTTTACTTGGAATGATCACTTCTGCTCCTGGTTCCACAGCGGGGTAGCTTCGAATTCCAAAGACTCCTTTTGTTCGTTTCACTGCCCCATTGGCATAGACCACATAGGTTTGCTTACGATTGGCTCTTCGATCAAACCCCCCTGCACCATTGATGTAAAACTGTAGCCCACGGCCTTGCTCGTGTCTTAAAGTAGTCGGATAGACTACATCTCCACGCATACGAACAGTTTGCAAGAGCTTGGGCACATTGAGAATATCGCCTTCCTCGAGTACCAAATCTTCTTCAGAACCAGGATTGGCTAGGATTTTTTCAAGGTTGATGGCAACGGCTTCAGTTTCCTTAATTTTGACGGCTAGTCCAGGGGTTTCAGCAGCAATTTGATCCAGCGATTCTCGTTTGGCATTATTAGCAGTAGAATCGGCTTTCGCCACTTTTTCCTTTGGAAGGTCTCTGAAAAGACGAATAAGGAGTTCTTCTTGTGCTTCAGGGTTTGTTGGATTTTCCTTAAGAAGCACGCGTAGTGCTTCTAAATTTTTCTGCCTCCGCACCTGCTCAGACTCCGTGTTAAAGAACTCTGTTTTACGAATCAAGGTAGCGCCTTTGGTGTAGGCAAATTGATTGACTCCTCCAGCTCTTTTGACCAAATCAGAGATTCGGTCTACACTTGTTTGGATTGCAAAAAGTCCTGGCGAATTGACCTGCCCTTCTACAGACACAAGACGCTGCATCGTAAAATTGGCTCGCTTTCGTACGATCACCTGATCGAAGGGCGCCAAGGAAATGGCATTCGGGTTGAAGGATAAGTCTGGATTGATGGATGTGGTGATGATATCCGATAGCGTTCCTGAATCTGAATCTTCCAGCCTTCTGGCAATTTCAATGTCTTTGATGTTGGCAGATTCTTGCAAGCCACCTGCGATAAGAATCAATTCTTCAGGAGTCATTCCTGCCGCGTAGGGATAGGTGCCCGGACGCTTCACTTCTCCGAGGATCTGGATGTACCGTTCATTTTGTACATCATAAATGCTGGAAATACGGATTACATCTTCACGCTGTAATACCACATCTGCTTGGCGCCCTTCCAATACCGCTTGAAGATTCACTTCCAATACTTCTGAACTGAGGTCTCCTTTGGTTCGCAAGATGCTCGCCCGCTGCGTGTAGGCATCACCTTTTAAGCCATCGGCATTTTTAATGAGTTGAGTTAGGGTGAGCCCTTCGGTTAAGGAGAAGATTCCTGGTCTGAAGACAGCACCTTTAATTTGAATACGGTTGCTGTAGCGATCGATTATTCTGTATACTGAAATTTCATCGCCCCCCTTGAGATTAAAAAGCCCGAGTTGATTGCTGTACACATCGGATATGGAGCGTTGATTTCCGGTGATGCGAGAGATGGAAATGCGATCCTTGAAGGCCAAGTCGGTAAATCCACCTGCAAATCGAAGAATGTCCTCTAAGTTGTCCTCTGGAGTGACCTCAAAAACTAAGGGGCGCTTCACTTCCCCCATTACCTTTACTCGAGCAAGGTAGGGGTTGACTAGAATGACGTCTTGGTCTTGAAGTTGCACATCCAAATTGGCGGTACCATTGATGAGTAGGTCATACACATCAATTTCAGCGATTTTTTTATTGTTTCGAATCAATTGGATTGCACGGAGAGTTCCCTTATCGGATGGGCCTCCCGCTGCATAGAGGGCATTGAAAACCGTAGAAAAGGCACTCAAGGTGAAGGTTCCTGGTAAGCGCACTTCATTCAAAATGTGGACCTTGATGGTTTTGACATTGCCCAGGGCGACTTGCAAAAATGTTTTTGGATTTGATCCAGAAAGTCCGGTGTAAAAGGTAGCTACTCGATTTTTAATGATTCCTTCTGCAGCTTCAATGGTTTTTCCAGAGACTGCAATCAAACCGATATTATCTAGTAAAATGGAGCCTTCGGGGTTGATAGTTGCTTCGTAGTATTTTTCGGATTCTCCATAAATATCCACATAGATCAGGTCTCCAGGGCCAAGAATGTAGTTTTTTGGAGTGGCTTGGTTTAGGCTTGGCTCAAAGCTTAGTTTTCGATTCTTTTGAAAAAACAACTTACTCCCAAAAAGCAAGGAATCTGCCTTTTCCTCTTCCATCAACTCCTGTGTTTCTAGCAGGCCTTGGGTGATGTCGTTCAGGTCAATTTGTTCTCGCGATGCTCTTTTGGATACATTTGTGGATCGAGACTTGCTTGATCCTGTGCTCAATCCTTCAATTCTACTTCGGAGCTTTTCCACTTCGCCGGAAGGCATCCCCCGCATTTGTGCCATCATCAAGAAATCCGTGCTGCTTAGGCCTGCATCTTGCGCTCGCTTGATGAGTTCCTCGATTTGGTCATCACTGAGTTGATCGACTCGTATGGTGTTAAGGTCTACATTTTGCTGTGCAAAAACGAAAGTTGGAGCGAAGGCCCAGAAGCAAAGTAGTACTAAAAAGTAGGTAAATTTGTGAAAAGACTTCATCGTGAAAATGGAATTCCTTAGGGTGTAGAAGAATCTAATGGATAAAAATCCGTTTAATTCTTAATTATACCAAATGTATGGGCAGATTTGAGAGAAAGAGCTTGACTTTTAAAGGCTGATTTCAAACTAATTATCCCAAAAACAATAGCCAATTGGCTCTGAAACTAGGAGGAATTAAAGCCGAAAGCTTCTATGTTCTGTACAATTGTACGAGTTTCTTTAACTTGCCAAAAAAACAAATTCATGTATATCCGCATCTTCGTCGCATTATTGTTCACGGTGCTTTTTTCCTGTCAATCACCGGACAGTAGTACTTGTGCCCTGGATGAAGATCGGCTAGAAGGCCGAGTGGAATTGACTATTCATCGTCTGGAACAATCTTTTTTTGAAGCAGAGACCAAGGAGGAGATGCTTGCCTTACTCGAGAAATATCCCGAGGTAACTTCCAAGGCGCTAGGCTTGGATACTTATCCAAACATGGATTCTTTGGCAGGTGACCTAGTACGTCTGCACCAAGATTCGTCAATGCAAGAATTGAATAAAGCAGTTGCCAAGGAGTTTGCAGACTTAAGCGATGTTAAAGTTGAATTGGAACAAGCATTTGCATACTTGAAAAGCTATTATCCTGACTTCAAAGAGCCCAAAGTGTACACCTACGTGTCAGGTTTCGGATTTGACTTGATTATAGATGAAGAGGTGATCGTGATTGGGCTGGATTATTTTTTGCCCAGTGACCATGCTTTCCAACCCGATATCCCCCGATACTTAGCCTCTCGTTACGAGCGAAAATACCTCGTTCCAATGGTTGTTTTAGCCATTTCTTCCCGCTACAACAAGATTGACCCAAAAGAAAATACGCTCTTGGCCGAAATGGTTTACTATGGTAAGGCCTATCATTTTGTCAAATCCATCTTGCCTTGCACTTCCGACCAGTATCTGATTGGCTACA
>JBILBQ010000092.1:0-9646 GCA_044353615.1 Algoriphagus sp.
AAAATAGGATACAGGGACTTCTCGGCAATTTGCTCAGCCGCATCCAGAATCAGGGAAAAGGTCTCCTTGGAATGATCTGAAAAATAGGGGTACTGGATGAGCTCCAGGCAATTTTGATTTTCAAAAAGTTGAAAATGGAGGTCTCTTTTTGAATAGTAGCTAGCCATGATTTATTCTTTGGAACTCAAATAACGGATTATTTTTGCTGGATTACCTCCAAGCAAGACATCTGAAGGGAAACTTTTGGTGACTACTGTTCTAGCAGCTTATTTTTTATTTGCTATCCAAACCAATGCTTCTTCCACTCCTCGGAGTTCGGCTAGGCCTTTCAGTCTTCCGATAGCCGTATAGCCCGGATTTGCAGATTTCTTATTCAGGTCATCCAAAAGCTGGTGTCCATGGTCTGGTCGCATGGGTATTCGTTTCTTCCGTTTTTCCTGCCAGATCAAAATCTCTTGGATTACGGCAACCATGTCTACGTTGCCATCCAAGTGGTTGTCTTCGTAGAAATTTCCTGCTGCATCCCTTCTTGTGCTTCGCAAATGGAGAAAATGGATGCGCTCTCCAAATTCGCGTACCATAGCAGGCAAATCGTTGTCTGTTCGTACGCCATAGCTTCCTGTGCAAAAGGTTAGGCCATTGTGGACACTGGGTGTTTGGCTTAAAATTCGTCTTGCATCGGCCGCGGTGCTCACGACTCGTGGCAATCCATACAGCGAAAAGGGAGGATCGTCCGGATGGATGCACAAAAAGCATCCCACTTCTTCTGCCACAGGAGTAATGGCGTCTAAAAATAGACGCAGGTGTTCTGCAAGTTGGTTTGCATCGATGCCAGCATAGGTTTTTAGCATTTCGCGAAACTCCTCTAGCGTGTAACCAATTTCTGAACCAGGAAGCCCTTTGAGGATATTGTCCAAAATGAGCTGCTTGGATTCTGGGCTAAGATTCTGGTAGTAGATTTCAGTAGCAGCAATTTCTTCCGAACTGTATTCTTGTCGAGCTTCAGGTCGTTGTAGGATGAATAAGTCAAAGGCAATCACAGCCTTTTTCTCATACAATAATGCTTTAGCACCGTTAGGGAGCAGGTATTCTAGGTTGGTACGTGTCCAATCCAAAATCGGCATAAAGTTGTAGCAGACGGTATATACCCCTTCAGCAGCCAGATTTCGTAGCGTTTGCTTGTAGTTTTCGATCAATTGCAGGAATGCACCGGATCTAGTTTTGATTTGCTCATGAACGGGTACAGACTCAACAACCGACCAGGTAAGCCCCGCTGCTTCAATTTGTGCTTTCCGAGCAATTATTTCTTCCCTTGACCAAACCTCCCCATTGGGAATGTGGTGAAGTGCTGTGACCACTCCTGTGGCACCAGACTGTCGGATATCTTGAAGACTCACTGGATCCTTGGGTCCGTACCAGCGCATGGTTTGTTCCATTCTATAGGTCATGAGCATATTTTTTAGGTGAAATGCATTAAAAATTTAAACTCCAGAGTAGGCACTAAATCCTCCATCTACTGCCACAGTCGTGCCTGTCACAAACTTGGAGGCATCACTGCAAAGCCAATGCAAGGCGCCTAATAAATCATCCGGATGTCCAAATCGATTCATTGGGGTATGACTAATGATCTGTGTGCCTCGTTGCGTCAGACTTCCGTCCTCCTGCGTGAGCAGCGTTCTGTTTTGTTCGGTCAAGAAAAAGCCTGGTGCCAAGGCGTTCACTCGGTAGCTTGGACCATGCTTGGAAGCAAGTTCGACGGCAAGCCATTTGGTGAGGTTGTCGATGGCAGCTTTGGCTGAGGCATAGCCCACCACTCGTGTCATGGGTCTGCTAGCTGCCATGGAACTGACATTTAGGATTGTACCTGCTCCATTTTTTAGGAGTAAGGGGAGAAATGCCTTTACGGGAAATACGGTACCCAAATAATTGAGGTCCATGACCTGCCGCAATGCATTGCTGTCGAGGTCCAAAAAGGTTTGTTCGGGTCGAATCACTGCGCCTGGCATATTTCCTCCTGCAGCATTAATCAAAACAGCTATGGATCCATGCTGCGACTCGATGAGCAGTTTGACTTTTTCGAGGGATTCTTCATCCGTGACATCCGCATAATAGCCCGAAGCTTTGCCACCTTCAGCAATGATTTGATCGCGCAGGGCATTTACCTTCTCGGGTGTTCTACCCAAAAGCAAGAGTTCAGCTCCTTGTTGTGCTAGGTACAGAGCCATGCTTGTTCCAAGTACCCCTGTGGCTCCAGAAAATAGAATTTTCGTTCCTTTTAAGTCAAATAGATCTCTGGATATCATGGGGTAGTGCTAAAGTTTTGTGGACTAAAATTGAAGTAGGCTTTGGCATTGTAGTAGCAGATGTCTTGAATGATTTTTCCGAGCCATTGCTCATCCCAAGGCAGTTCCCCTTGTTCCACTTCCTGTCCAATCAGTTGACACAAAATCCTACGGAAATATTCGTGTCTTGGAAAGGATAGAAAACTTCTCGAGTCTGTGAGCATTCCGATGAAGCAACTCAATAAGCCCAGATTTGAGAGGGCATTGAGTTGTTTTTCCATGCCATCTTTCTGGTCGAGGTACCACCATCCAGAGCCATACTGCATTTTTCCTTTGATCGAACCGTCGTTGAAGTTGCCGATCATGGAGGCAAATACCTCATTGTCTCTGGGATTGAGGTTATAGATCACGGTTTTGGCCAATTGGTCTGTTTTGTCCAATTCATTGAAGAAGCTGGCAAGGGATTTGGCCTGATCAAAATCTCCAATGGAGTCAAATCCAGTATCCGCACCTAAGCTTTTGGCCATTCGCTCGTTGGTATTGCGAAGCGCACCGAGGTGGAATTGCTGCACCAAGCCCTTGGCATGGTACTGTTTGGAAAGGAGGGTGAGTATGTGAAAGGTAAAATATTCTTGTTCAGCGGCTGTAGGAGGGTTGCCAGCTAGTGTATTTTGGAAAATACGATCCACAGATAAGTGGCTATCCGTTGAAAAATAGAGGCGCTCAAGACCATGGTCTGCTACTCGGCATCCCATGGAATGAAAGAAGTCTATTCGCTTGTAGAGTGCCTCCATCAAGGTATCAAAGGAATCAATTTCCATTCCTGCAGCAGTTCCTAAGGTCACAAGGTAACTGCTGTAGTTTTGGGGATGCCCAATAGCAAAAGCTTTGTCCGGGCGAAAGGTAGGGTACATGCCCATGGACAAACCTTCTTTTCGGTAGGCGAGGTGATGGCTTAAGTCGTCTGTGGGATCGTCTGTAGTGCCCACCACTTCCACCTTCATGCGTTCGAGTAGCCCACGGGTCCTAAAAGACTCTTCTTGGAGAATTTCTGAGGTAGTTGAATAAATTTTAGACGAGTTGGTCGGTGAAAGGAGATCGGTAATCCCAAAATACCGCTTCAGCTCCAGCGCACTCCAATGGAATAGGGGATTTCTGAGTGTATAGGGCAGGGTATAGGCCCATTTCTCAAATTTTTCCGCATCCGAAGCCTTTCCTGTGATGTACTTTTCGTCAATTCCTAGGGTTCGCATCGCTCGCCACTTGTAGTGATCTCCAGCTAGCCAAATGGAGCTGATGTTTTCAAACTTCCGATTGGTTGCTATTTCGGCAGGAGGGAGGTGGTTGTGGTAATCAATGATGGGGAGATCCTTCGCGTACCCATGAAAGAGCCGCTGGGAAAATTTATTTTTCAATAAAAAATCATCCGAAAGAAATGAAGTTTGCTGGGTTAAATGGGTCATTACAAATAATTGACTTTAAGCTCAGAAATATAAATTTTTATAGTCTGGTGAATTTTAGAAAAAGCACTTCATTGTGGTAATTATTTGGCATTAACATTAGTCTTTACAACCCACTATCACCCGCTTAATTTATAGTTGTTAAATCCGGCTTGACTTTTAATTAGGGCGAATTCGCCCTAATTAAAAATCGGGTTGTTTGATATTTTAATTTTTTGAAGCGCAGGCTTCTTATCTACATTAGATCAAATCGCTGGTGGAGCCCAGCCTTTTTCGTACTCTCTACTCCACAAGGCCATTGCTTTGGGTGAATTGATGATGTGTCCATTGCTAGGATCACAGGTCAAAGATTCTCCTGTTCGGCTACTGATATTGGCCAAATGACAGAGTAGGGTAGATACGGCGCCTTCTTCAATGGTCGAGTTTTGCTTTTCTGTACCCCGTACTGCATTGAAGAAGTTGACAATGTGTAGCGTACTCATGTCACCTCCACCGCCAAGAGCAGTACCTCCTTCGTTGTTGTTGGCCTGGTTGGATTTGATTTCTTTCCCTGATCTGTCTATCAGTCTGTAGCCACCTCGGTCTACATACACTGTGCCTTCCGAACCGAAGATGATCGTTCCTCGGTCTGAGCCATAGGTTTTGTAGTTGTTTCGGCTTTTTCCATCCCACTGAATCACCTTTCCTTCACCAAACTCGAAGGTAGCGTCCATGGTGTCGTACATGGTCCAGCCATCTTCTGGGTAGTGCATTTTTCCAGCTACCACCGATACTGCTTTTGGAAATTCCACTTGGAGTGCCCAGCGGGCTATATCCAATTCATGCGTCGCATTGTTGCCCGTTTCGGCAGTGCCGTAATCCCAGCCATACCAATGCCAATTGTAGTCCCAGGTGTCGTGGAAATAAGGCTTTCTCGGTGCTGGGCCTTGGAAAAGATCCCAGTCTAAGCCTGCAGGTGCTGCTTGCTGGACTGGGTTGGAAACTGCACCACGAGAATTGCTGTAAAAAGCTTTGGCGAAGTATACTTTCCCAATAACACCTTCGTGGATGGCCTTAATGATCTCAATACTTTCAGGTGCAGAGCGCTGCTGGTTACCCATCTGAACTACCTTATTGTATTTCTTTTGGAGTGCTACGAGTACTTCTCCTTCCCGTGGATTGTGGGAGCAAGGCTTTTCAACATACACATGTTTGTCTCGTTGAAGGGCCAGCCAGGTTCCTGGTGCATGCCAGTGGTCAGGTGTAGCGTTGATCAATACATCCACTTCTTTGTCATCCAAAACCTTGAAAATATTTTGCTCTTGCTTGGGTTGGTAGTCGATCCATTTTTCAAATCCCTTGGCTGCCTTGGGCATTTGGGACTGCATCGCATCACAGAGGTACAGCAAATTTACATTGCTGCTTTTCAATCCGATTGGTTCGTAAAATGCACCAAGTCGTCTGCCCAACCCGGCAATTGCTACATTCAGGCGGTCGTTTGCACCCACAATGCGTGCATAGGATTTGGGGGAGAAGCTAAGCGATCCTAGGGCAGAAAATCCTAGCGTTACAGCTGCACTTTTTTTAATAAAGGTTCTTCGGTTTGACTTCGACATGATTTGAAGGGTTTATTGGTCTTATTGCAGATTCTTGATTTTTATGTTTTTATAGCTCACTTGATCTCCGTGATCTTGGAGAAGGATGCGACCCGATGGGGCCTCACCAAATTTATTCCAAACCACATATTTGCTGATTGCTACCAGGTCTCGGTAGGCTTGGGAGCCTCGCTCGTATTCCAGTACTTTTACGCCGTTGAGGTAGTGCTCCACCTTATTGTTGGGATATACCACAACTCTGCCTTGGTTCCATTCTCCGGGTTTACGAACAAACCTAGCTTGCTTCTCTGCTTTGATGAGGTCGTATAAGGAGGCCAGGGTACGGTTGCCATCGCGGCCCATTTTGGCGTCTGGGTGGAGCGCATCGTCAAGAATTTGGTATTCCAAACCGATCGCAGAGCCTGTATTGCCTTCTGCTAAAGTCACAAAATACTTCACGCCACTATTTGCACCCTCCGTGAGTTTGAAGTCAAAAGCTAAGTCAAATGCACTGTACTGCTCGGTGGTGACGATATCACCAAAAGTTCTTGCTTCACTGCCATCGGACTTTTGGATCGTTAGTATACCCTCTTCAATGGTCCATCCTTCTTTTGGGAAGGCTTCTTTTCGAGCGCTTTCCCAACCTGCAGAAGAAACTCCATCAAAAAGAAGTTTCCAGCCTTGGGATTTCTCCTCTGGAGTCAATTCATTTTTTACGGTGCTGACCACAAAAACAGGCTTTTTGAAAGGAAGTGGACGCAGGTTTTCTGTTTGAATCCGCACATTCCTGAAATACGTTTTTCGACCCACGTCTTCCTTGTTTTGGATGCTGTGCACCTGAAGTCCAATAAAGCCTCTTGCATCGAGGTCATCCACAAAGTAGGCCACTTCCTGTCCATTGACCCAAGTTTTAATGGTATTGCCTATGGCTTCAATGCGGTAGCGATTCCATTCACCTAGTTTAAATGCTGACTTGGCGGAGGGGTTCAGATCCAAAGGATAAAACCAGCCGCGTCGTGCTTCATCATAGATTCCTCCTGACCAGGCTCGTGGAGTGGGATCTGCTTCTACTTGGTATCCGTATACTAGGCCCTTGCCCCCTTGCCCTGCCGGATCAAATTGACCGCGGGTCATAATTCCACTATTGGAGGATACATGGCTGATTTTGAGGTCTACTTCTAGGATATAATCGCCGTAGAGCTCCTCTGTGATGAGAAAAGTGTTTCCTGTTCCAAAGACTGCAGATCCTTCGATTGTACCATCTTGAACTGCAAAGGTGGCGTTACCTGCCACGGCTTTCCAACCACTCAGGTCTTTGCCATTGAATAGATTTTTCCAGTTACCATCTTGTGCTTGTATGGAAAAAGTAAGTAGGAAAATGACAAAACTTGCTAAAAAACGGGATTGCATGAAATCTTGGGTTTAATGTTAGCATTGGAGCACAACAGTTGTAGGCCCCAAATTGGAAATCAAGATACAAAAACTAGTCGATGTGTTGCTAGTCCGAAAGTGAGGAGTGGTGAGGATTTTTTTGAATTGCCACAGAAAGCGTCATCCGTTTACTACTTTTGTGCATGCTTGATTTTAATACCAAAGGAAAAGTTTTCATTACCTGCAAGGATCGTTCGGTTAGTTACTTGGAGCAGGAGATTCGTGAACTAGGTTTTTTCCCTGTAGAAATTAGTCGTACTGGTATCGAGATTCTTGCCTCGCTCGAAGAGTGCATGGATCTCAACCTGCACCTGCGCACTGCCTCCCACGTGCTCTACGAAATCAAATCCTTTTACCTCAGAAATGCGGACGATATCTACCGACGCTTCAAGGCTATCCCTTGGGAGGACTATTTGGATGTAGATGGCTACTTTTCGGTTAACTCGGTTGCCGAAAACGAATCCATCACCACGCCATTGATTGTGAATGTGAAGGTAAAGGATGCCATTGTCGATCGTTTCCGGGAGTTGAAGGGGAGAAGGCCCGATTCAGGTTCCGATTTTTCTGGTTTGGTGATTCAAGTGTATTGGAAAGAAACGCAAGCCATCGTCTACTTGAATACTTCAGGAGAAACCTTGGCCAAGCATGGCTACCGAAAAATCCCAGGAAAGGCACCCATGATGGAAGCCTTGGCAGCTGCAACGATTTTTGCTACCGAATGGAATACGCGCGTTCCCTTTATCAATCCCATGTGTGGATCGGGTACTTTGGCCATTGAAGCAGCACTCATTGCTTCCAAGCGCTATCCGGGTTTGTACCGAGAGAACTATGCTTTTCAGCATATTTTAGGTTATACCCCTGACTCTTTCCTTGCCAAAAAGAAAAAACTAGAAAGCAAGGTGATTTTTGATCCTGGTGTCGTTATCGTTGCCTCCGATATTTCCTTACAGGCCATTTCCTTTGCTCAAGAAAATGCAGCCTTTGCGGGAGTGGACCACATGATTACTTTTCAAACTGGAGATTTTGCAGAAACGGAAATTCCTGAGAAACCGCGAGGAGTGATTATGTTTAACCCTGAATACGGAGAGCGTCTTGGGGAGCTAGGGGAGCTAGAGGAAACCTATAAGCGAATGGGTGACTTTATGAAGCAAAAATGTGCGGGTTACCGGGGATATATCTTTACAGGAAATATGGATTTGGCCAAAAAAGTAGGCCTAAAAGCAAGTCGACGCATCGAGTTTTGGAACGGAACGATCGACTGTCGCCTGCTGAAGTACGACATGTATGCAGGTAAAGGAAGTGAATAGGCGATTGAATGGATAGGCATTTATACCTGCTTATTTTTGCCAATCCTCCTTTTTTCTTTTCTATTTTAAAAGATATGCGCTTAATTGACGCGAGTTAAGAGTGTCCACTTGATAAATCAGGTGGATTTCTGATTCATTAGCCATTTCTTATATGCGCTATTTTCTAGCTTTTTTCTTCTTTCTAGGGGTCCATTTGTCTTGTTTTTCCCAGACCATCACAGGGACTGTGCGAGAAAAGGGTTCTGGCCTTCCCCTGCCTTTTGCCAATGTTTTTGTAAACAACACCACCATAGGTTCCGCTACCGATGCAGCTGGACGATTTCGAATAAGCGGAGAGTTTTCTACAGACATCGAGTTGGTAGCCAGCTTTGTAGGCTATGTAACGGAAGTAAAGGCGATTTCATTCCGAAAAAAAGGGGAAGTCCAAGTCGATTTTGATTTGGCATTCAATGAGTCCAACCTCACTGAGATCGAACTCAAAGCCAAGCGTGACAAGTCCTGGGATCGGGAGTTTCGACGTTTTGAGGAAGTTTTTTTGGCATTACCCGATGATCCTTATCTATCACAAGTTAAGATAGAAAACCCTTGGGTATTGGAGTTTGAGAATATCAAACCTAAAAAAGGGCCGAATTACCTTCAAGCTACTGCAGGTCAACCCTTGAAAATTACCAATGCTGCTTTGGGTTACAAGATTGATTACTACCTCCAAGATTTTAGGTTGGTGCGTAATGGATCCATGTTTTACGGGCAAGTTTTTTATTTACCCACTACCTCCTCAGACCCTGCTCAGATGAAGGATTGGGAATCCAGTAGGGAAGCCAACTACCAGAGTTCCTTGAGACATTTCAATTATTCGTTATTAATCAACTCCTCAGACTCGCTCCATTTTAGGGTCTTTCGAACCCCTCCTGAGCAGCTAGGTCGAGTTAGGACCAATGATTTTAACGAAGAATTGGAGGAGTCAATTTATCCAATCTCTTTGGATTCTATTTTCCGGAAACCGCTCGGGAATGGAAATTACCGAATTTATCTTCCGGACAGATTGGAGATCCATCATCTTGACAAGTCTTGGCGGAATGACTACTACACCAATGTGTACCATGCCATCAGTTGGATTCAAGCGCCGGATGGCTATTACGATGTAGACAAAAAGGGCACCTTGATTAACCCTACCCAACTGGTGCTTTCGGGTTATCTGAGTCGTCAGCGGATGGCTCGGATTCTTCCTTTAGATTTTGAACCCAATCGGAAATTTGTGGCTGAACAAATTCCCAAGGAGGTTTTGGAGAGCCCGGCTATCCAACTCAATAGACTTCGGGAGAAGGCTTGGTTGACCACCAACAAACCCTATTTCTATCCTGGAGAAACGGTTTGGATGGGAGGGAAGATGCTCTATCAAGATCAGAATGTGGCCGACTCTCTAAGTAAAGTACTGTATGTGGATTTGATCAATCCAGCTGCTGAAATCGTTCAATCTGCGACGTTTCCGATCGAACAAGGTAAAATTTCAGGCGGACTGGATTTAGCCGCGGATTTACCTCCGGGTGATTATGCGCTGCGCGCCTATACCCATTGGAATCAGAATTTTGGAA
>JBILBQ010000093.1:0-9631 GCA_044353615.1 Algoriphagus sp.
ATACCGTCTCGTAACTTCTTTGGAACATTTTTTAATGTGTTTGTTGGAATTTAAATAAACAGACCGCAAAAGTAGTAGAAAACAGGCTACCCTCCAAATAATTATCTAGATTCTAAGGGTATAAATCAAAAAAATATGCAGGATTCTACTTATTCAACCACAAATGAACTGCTTCCTAAATACTGCTTGTCCACATAGAGTTTAACTTCATAGTTACCCGGGCCATAAGGACTGCCTTTTTCGTAGAAAAATTCAAGTGTCTGTTCCTTGGTATCATACCAAAACTCTTGTTTTGCGGTGTAAAACTCCTCTTTTCCTGCCCAATTGGCTTTTCCTGAGCCCTTGGCAAGGTCATAAATAGGGAGTTTGTTGGGACCTACCACCTGGAGATAGGCAGTTCGACTTCCTTTCTCTGCAACTGAATTGTCAGCAAGTTGAACCAGTACCTGTATCCCCTTGATTTGTTTCTTTTTAAAAGTTTTGCCCTTGCCATCCAATGCTTTGCCTCTGGCATTCATTCCCGACACCCGAATTCCGTTAACTTTTAATTTGGAGGCTTCCGCCACCTTTGTGGCTAATTCTTGTTTTTGTAAATTGATTTGAGTCACTTCCTTCTCTAGCTCAGACTGATTGCTTTTGAGCACTTCATTTTCCGAGGATACCGCTTGAAAACGTTCCTGAAGTTGACTGATCTCTTTATCCTTTTGAACCAATAGGTTGGAGAGATCCTTGATTCGTTGATTCAATGCCTCAATTTCTCTCGCACTTCGCTGCGTATTGGATTTTTTTTCTTGAATCAATTGGTCTTGCAAAAAGCGAAGCTCCGTGACATTGGCGCCTAACTTTTCCAATTCTTGAATTCGAATCTTCAGTTGTTTCTCCACTGAATCTAATCGGGTACTAAGGAAGTCGTTTTCTACCGTCAATGCTGAGATTTCAGCGGTTTGTTTTGTGCTGTCCAGGTGATCTAGATACAGTTTTGTTCCGCTAATCAAGACCAATAGCACCAAAAAAACCAAAATTAAGTTTTTGCCTAATTCGGTTTTAGGAGACTTTTGGTCATTGCTAAACTGTTCCATAATGCAAGGGGATAGGAAAGGGACATTATTTGTTGATCTCCGCGGTAGATTACGGTCTCACCTTCGAACAAAATCCTTTCCTAGTGTTTATCAATATCTTTGCCAATTCTTGGAAGGAGCAGATAAAGTTTATCAAAGTAGCGTAAGTAGGTGTGTCCATCCACCTAATCTTGACTTCCTTAGCATGTCAATCAACTCATTTATACCCCAATATGAGATCGGTTTTTGGCCCCGAATAGTCGAAAAATAGGACCCCGTAATCAAAAAAATCTAAGGTTAGCTTCACGCGTCCCTCTTTTCGAACTTCCTGCCAGCATGCATTCATCTCTTCACTTTGGTGTATGCCTCTGAGTGCAAGAATCCCTGTGGATTGCATTCGAGGTAGGCATAGGGAAAGCACTTCTCGAATCATTTCCTCGGAAAACTCAGGATGGATGACCAAAAAATCGGGTGCATCCAAGTCTTGAAGTACTGCTGCGAATTTTGCTACCGTGAACTCACGGATTACGGTGGTGTTTGAATAAAAGGAATCCTTAGAATCAAAAGAATCCCCTTCACTGAAGGTATGTAGATGCCCTTTTGTTACGCGATCAAGAAGCCGAGTCACTGCTCCAGTTCCCGTTCCTAGTTCGATTACCTGTTTTGCTGCGGTAGTTTGACAAAAATAGGAACATAGTAGAGCCGCTTTTTTGCGGGGTTTCCAAAGGTCTTTAGGACTGCCAGTTGCACTTTTTCGAGCCGCATTTGAGAAAATTGAATTACTATAATCTCCAGCTTCAGATTTAAAAAGTTTGGAACTTTTTAAATAGGCAATTAAGTCCTGGTAGCGAGAAAAAATAAACGGGGATTGTTGGCTGTAAAGATCTTCTTTTCGAAGCCAATGCTGAAAAAATGCAAAGGCAATGGCAAATGAGTTCCGAGTCATTAATTTTGAAAGAGCGTGGAAATTAGCTGAAACTCTGGGATGACGATTTCCAAGAGTTTGCCATCCATTAATTTCTCAAGGGTAAACGATCCGCGCATTTTGCCAATTCCTGACTTTAAGTTGCAGCCAGAAACATAGGTATGAAACTCACCTGGCTCCAAAATAGGTTGCTGGCCAACTACCCCATCTCCTTCCACAATTTTTCGGCTTTCGGTAGCATCATAAATTTCCCATCGCCTCCGCAACAATTGAACGGTATGGTTGCTTTTATTTTCTATGCGTACCTTGTAAGTGAAAACATAATGGTGCTGCTGCGGATTTGAAAAATCCGGCTGGTAGGTAGTTTCAACACTTACTTGAATTCCTTTGGTAATCGCAGAGACCATGGCATCACTATTTCAAGCACTAAAGTTAGGATTTCTACTTTTCAAACCAACCCTTATCCGATGGATGTTGCCCTAGAACCCACCTGGAAAACTGCCTTAAATCCAATTTTCCAGAGCGATACCTTTTTGAAACTCACTCAATTCGTCAAGCAGGAGTACCAGCAACACCAAGTATTTCCAGCGGGCAAGCAGATCTTTTCTGCTTTTTGGCATTGTCCCTTGCCCGAAGTAAAGGTGGTGATTCTGGGGCAAGACCCCTACCACGGAGAAGGCCAAGCCAATGGACTTGCTTTTTCGGTTGCGGCTGGAGTGCCCTTCCCTCCAAGTTTGCTCAATGTATTTAAGGAGCTAAAAACCGATCTAGGGATACCTATGCCGGCACATGGAGATCTCAGTAGATGGGCTTCTCAAGGGGTGTTTTTATTGAATGCTACGCTGACGGTTCGTTCAAACTTGGCCGGATCCCACCAAAATCAAGGTTGGGAGGTGTTTACGGATGAGGTAATCCGAACGATCAGCCGTGAGCGGTCTCAGGTTGTATTTTTATTGTGGGGGGCGTTTGCACAAAAGAAGGAAGCATTAATTGATGCAGGAAAGCATTGCATCCTGAAGGCCCCTCATCCAAGCCCACTTGCTGCTCATCGTGGTTTTTGGGGATGTAAGCATTTTTCCAAAGCCAACGAATACTTGAGTGACACTGGCCAAACTCCGATAGTTTGGTAAAAAAAAGCCCCGCAGATGCGGGGCTTCTTGCTTAGGATATTCCTTTAAAGAACCTATTCCATCGAATTTTTCCGAACATGGACTCAAACTTGTCCAAGGATAGCCACAAAAACCAGGCCTTGCCCACCACATGGTCTTCGGGTACAAAGCCCCAATAGCGGGAGTCAAGGGAATCATGTCTATTGTCACCCATCATGAAGTAATAATTCTGCTTGAAGGTGTAACTATCCACCTTTTTTCCTTCAATGAATAAAGCGCCATCTTTCACTTCTACTTTTTCGTGGCCCTCGTACTTTTCTATGGTAAAGGCATATTTGGCTACATTCTCTGGAGTCATCTCCAAAGTTTGACTCTCTCCTGGGATAAGGAGTGGCCCATAATTGTCTCTATTCCAAGGTAAGTTTGCGCCATTGGGAAAAATCCCAGACTCTGCTTGTCCTTTGGGCTGTAGGGATTTGGTAACGGAGGTCACCACTGGCGAAGCTTTAAGTTTCTCGATGTTCGTATCTGTGGTCCAAACCAGGTAGCGAGTACCATCGGGTGCAGCATAGAAACTCTCTTGGTTGATTCCGAAATCCTTCAAAAAATCTACAGTAAGACTTCTGTTTGTGGTAATCTCATAGGAGTACTGCATCTCCACTGGTTTTGGTGCAGCCTTTTGATTGATAAATAGCTCTCCCTCTCTTACTTCAATTTCATCCCCAGGAACAGCTACTGCTCGTTTGATGTAATTGGTTTTGAGGTCATTGGGATAGTTAAATTCTACTGGATAGTTGAATACCACCACATCATTGCGCTCTACCGAAGCAAATCCAGGCAGACGCATGTAGGGTAGCTGAATCAGATCGGTGTAAGAAGGTATTTCAGTGCCCCAAATTTTTTGATGCGTCAGTGGAATTTGCAGGGGTGTTTTTGGAATCCGTGTTCCGTAATGCAATTTGCTTACAAAAAGAAAGTCCCCAACAAGAAGGGTTTTTTCCATCGAAGCCGTTGGAATGGTGAAAGGCTCGAGTAGTAACCAGCGAATTAAAGAGGCTGCAATTACAGCGAATACTAGCGCATCGATCCACTCGCGAAAGGCTGATTTTTTTGGTTTAGTTTTACTCATTGGTTAGCTGTTAACTTAAAATGATAAGTAATCATCCATCGAAAGTACTCCTTTTTTACCCAAAATCCACTCGGCAACTTGGATTGCTCCCAAAGCAAATCCTTGCCTGCTGTGAGCAGTGTGGGTAATTTCGAGGTCATCAATCCCTGAGGTATAGCGGATGTGATGCGTGCCAGGAGCGGGATCGATTCGTTTGGAAGTTATTGGCAATGAACTTGGGCTGTTGGGACTTTCTCCCACCAAGTGCCAAGCCTTCAAATGGGCATAATGCTTGAGAATCCCTTCTGCCAAGGTGATGGCAGTTCCAGAAGGGGCATCTTTTTTAGCGGTATGATGAATTTCTTCAACAGACACCTGGTAGCCGCTGGTCTCATTCATGAGCTTGGCAAGGAGTTCATTTACCTTAAAAAATACGTTAACTCCAATACTAAAGTTGGAGGCGTAAAAGAAAGTCCCTTGGTGTTGTTGGGTCAACGCTTCAATTTCTGGAAGTTGCGAAAGCCAGCCGGTAGTTCCTGAAAGTACAGGAATTCCATTTGTAATGGCCCATCGGATATTTTCTAGTGCTGCTTCTGGTTGACTAAATTCGATGGCTACATCGATGGTTTTGGGGTCTAAAGAATTGCGTAATTCTTGGTTTTCCAGATCGATTTTAGCTGCGATATGGTGTCCTCTTTCTTCAGCTAACTCACCGATTAGCTTGCCCATTTTTCCGTATCCTAGAAGTGCAATGTTCATTACTTGAATTGGAGTGTGAGTGAAAAACCCGCAGTGGAGGAGGCAGAAAGTGTGCCAATTTGAGGGGCTATCTTCAAAGTTAAGTCTTCAGAGATGTCAAAACCAGATAGGTGTGCATCTACATTCGCATCCACCAAATTGAGGGCATAAATGCCGAGCATTAATAGGAAGGTTAAGTCTCTATTTTGCCTCCAATAATCCACATTTCGAACCAATGCTGCCCGGTTTAAGGAAGGAAACTGGTTGGGCTCTCCCTTATCTAGCGCAAAAAGTGCGTCTCTGAAGCGTTCATACCGCTTATGATTGTACTGTATAAAGTAAACGTCTGTGAGTATACCTGCGTATAGGATCGGTACTTTCCAGGATTTCCCATTGTAGATTTGGCCAGCTCCTGGCAGCATCGCTGATAGCAATGTGGCTTTCTTTGGATCTTTTGGGAGTAAACTAGGTGTTCGCCCTTCTTTTTCTAATTTTTTTAAGGTGTCTTGCTCGCTAGTGGCGGATTGCCCATTCGCAGTACCTGTTCCTATTCCCAATAAGCAAAGCGCTAGTAAAAAAGACCAAAGCAGCGTTTTGGAGGGTAGAGTAGGAAAGGAAAAAGCAAACACAATTAAATGATTTGTAAGATTTCAAGAATCCTATTGAGATCAGAAGCAGACCTGAAGGGAATTTTAATTTCTCCTTTATTTTTTTGATTGGCCTTTAACGCCACTTTGCTTCCAAAATGGGTAGCAAGCCGCTGCTGGATCTTTGTAAGTTCATACTTTCGAACAGGGCTAATTTCCGGTTGGGTACTCGGTTTTTCTGGATTTCCTTCATTCAATCCTTTAACCAAAGCTTCTACCTTTCGAACGCTTAGTTCTTCGTCAATAATTTTCTTGAAGAGTGCAAGTTGCTTGTCTACATCTACAATATTGATCAAAGCGCGTGCATGCCCCATGGACAATTGGTTGTCTCGTATGGACGCTTGGATACTCGGAGGAAGCTTGAGTAAGCGGAGGTAGTTATTTACAGTAGTTCTGTTTTTTCCAACTCTGTCGCCAAGTTCTTCTTGCTTTAAGTTGCATTCAACTAGCAACCTTTGATAGGATTGTGCGATTTCAAGCGCATTGAGGTTCTCACGCTGAATATTTTCAATGAGGGCCATTTCCAGCATTTGCTGGTCATTGGCCTGACGCACATAAGCTGGAATTTTAGTTAGTCCCGCGAGCTTTGATGCCTGAAATCTCCGTTCACCTGAAATAAGTTGGTACTCATTTGGCGCCAGCTTCCGAACAGTGATAGGTTGAATGATTCCTTGCACGCGAATTGACTCAGACAACTCTTGCATGGCCTCCTTATCGAAGTGTATTCTTGGCTGATAAGGATTGACTTGAATTTCAGTTAAAGGAATTTCAAAGATTCCTACTTTTTGAATTTCAGGTAGGATTTCTTGAGTTTTACCTTTAGCGGGACTATCTTCCAAAAGAGCGCCTAAACCTCTTCCTAATGCACTTTTTCGTGGGGATTTTGAATCTGACATGATTAATTCTTTGAATTTTGAAGTCCATTTCGTTGTACAATCTCCCCTGCCAAATTGAGGTAGGCAATGGTACCTTTTCCATCAGCATCGAAGGAAATTACGGGTAGTCCATAGCTTGGGGATTCGGAAAGTCGGACATTTCGAGGAATAATAGTTTCGAATACCATATTCTTAAAGTGAGTACGGACCTCCTCTACTACTTGGTTGGAAAGGCGAAGACGTACATCGTACATGGTCAGTAAAATTCCTTCTATTCCAAGATCTGGATTAAGTCGCGTTTGTATAATCTTGATGGTATTTAATAGCTTTCCTAAACCTTCCAATGCAAAATATTCGCATTGAACTGGGATAATAACTGAGTTTGCAGCAGTTAATGCATTGATGGTGATCAGACCAAGGGAAGGAGAGCAGTCAATGATGATGAAATCGTATTGATCCTTCACTGAAGAGATCACTTCTTTCATCTTTTCTTCTCGGTTGTCTATATTGATCATTTCCACTTCAGCACCTACCAAGTCAATGTGAGAAGGAACTAGAGATAAATGTTCCAAGTTGGTGGGTAGGATAATGGATTTAATATCCACACCATCTACCATACACTCGTATATACTAGCTTCTATTGATTTGGGATTATGGCCAAGACCAGAAGTAGTATTTGCTTGGGGGTCAGCATCAATAACCAAGGTTTTGAATTCTAAAACAGCGAGACTTGCAGCCAAATTCATTGCGGTGGTAGTTTTTCCAACTCCACCTTTTTGGCTCGCAATGGCAATTATTTTTCCCATGGTGTGTATGTTACCGGAATTTAGAAATCAATATTAAGCAAATTCAGGTCCATTTTTGGCAGGGTTCTCCTTTTTTTGCAAGGTTTCTAGTAAAAAATAAGGTGAATATCCACTATTTCCAATGAAATGACATTTACCAAGATCACCGCAACTTGACAGCTGACAGGTTCTGGTTCACAATAAAGTGTAGGTAAATACCAACGCTTAGTTTTAGACAATAGGGGATTAAGCCTACAGGTATATACGATTCAACTGAACCATCAGCTACCTAGTTGCTCACTGAAGTAGTACTTGCAAGGGATAAAAAAAGGGGCATTTGAGCCCCCTTTTTTTTTATTTTTTCTTATTTGCATCTGCCACTTTCATGGCATCTTCTAGCCGCTGTTGGAATTTCGACTTTTTCTTGTCTACATTCTTTACTTTATTTTCTTCTACTTTTTGACGGATTTTAGCATCGTCAACAAATAGTTTGATCAAGGCTTGCTGTCCAAATGTAAAAATATTGGACACAAAATAGTAGAAGCTAAGTCCTGCAGGGTAGGAGTTGAGGACAAACATAAACATTACCGGCATGATGTAGCCCAAGTTTTTCATAGGGCCTGTTGCGGTAGTCAACTGGTTGTTAAAATGTGCATAAAGCACTTGGGAAATCGTCATCAGAAGGGTAAACAAACTGACGTGCGCTCCATAGAAAGGGATGGTGAATGGGAGCTTGATAAATTCATCGTAGGTAGAAAGATCATCTGCCCACCAGAAGGATTCCTGTCTTAGTTCGATCGCATTGGGGAAAAAGAAGAACATGGCAAACAGGAATGGCATCTGCAACAATAAGGGGAGACAGCCAGACAGTGGACTCACGCCTAATTGAGAGAAGAGCTTCATTTGCTCCTGCTGCATTTTGGTAGCATCGTCTCCATACTTTTCCTTCAACTCATCAATCTCGGGCTTGATTACCCGCATTTTTGCCATCCCGATGTAGGATTTATAGGTCAATGGGGATAAGGCTACTTTAATTAGAAGAACGATCAGGATTATAATAATCCCATAGCTGTCAAAGTACTTCTCTAAGAATTCGAACAGGTGTACGACAATGTATTTGTTTACCCAGCTCACAAAAAAGTAGCCCATGTCCACATTTTCCTCAAATCCAGGGGTGATGGCTTTTAGGGATTTGTATTGATCCGGGCCAAAATAAAAGCTGAGGTTTGCCTGACCTTCTAAAATAGGAAGGGAAAGGCTTGCGCTCATCGAACGAACCAAGGAGGAATCGGCAGGTGTACTTTGGCTTAAATTTACTTCTTGGAATACAGAATCTGCAATGATTCCTGCTGTAAAGAAACGTTGGGAGAAGGCGATCCATTTTACGGGTTCAGCCACCTTCGCCTCTTCAGGATCGTCACTTAGGCCTAGATTTTCATAGCTACCTTCAGCCAAATAATAATTTACCTGTGTTTTTCTTCTGGATTCCGCTAGGTCTTTTTCTTGGGATTTGATTTCATCTTTCCAGTCTATTCGGACTGCTTTCGCGGTTACTATTCCCTGGAGTCCTTGAATTTCAAAGTTCTTTTCTAGGGTATATTCCCCTTCCTTCAGCGTGTATTTTTGAATTAACTGTCCTGCTGGGCTGCTTGCTGTAAACGTGACCGTTTGCTGTTTCACACCTTCAACATCTTCTGAACTTAATGCTGGTACAAAGTACAAGTCATTCAAGTTCACAGTTCCTAAACGGGTGTCAATGGAGTAGTTTAGACTAGTCTGGGCACTATCCAGTAGGTAAAGAGGTTCATTTTTCCAGCTAGTATAATTCTTCAGTAACACCTCTTTGATGTTTCCTCCTTTGTTGGAAAGCGTGATTTTGACTACGTCATTCTCTAGGACGAAGGGCTTTTCCTCACCCAGCGTGAAGGGAGCGAGGTCACCAAATTTACGTTGACGCTCCAGGTCGAGTAAGCTGTCTGGAACTCCTGCTGTGGGCAAGGCTGCAGCTGCTACCGCAGCCGTTGTGGTGGTTGAATCGGCAGAAGTGGTGGTTTCTACAGGCGGGATTTCTGGGGTAGTCGCAAAAAATATCGAGTAGGTGAGAATGACCGCTGCAAAAAGGATCAAACCTGTTGCTTGATTTTTGTCCATGATAGTTGAAGAAAGCTGGGCTTAAGCTCCAGTTATTTGTTATTTTTTTTATCGAGGGCTGCTTGAATAAATTCTACAAACAAGGGTTGTGGTTTCAATACAGTGCTTTTGTATTCAGGATGAAATTGCACGCCTACAAACCAAGGATGGTTTTTAAGTTCAATAATTTCTACCAATCCAGTTTTAGGATTTTTCCCTGTGGCCATCATGCCTTTGGATTCGATTTGTTCGAGGT
>JBILBQ010000094.1:0-9620 GCA_044353615.1 Algoriphagus sp.
GTGATTTTAGAGAAAGTCATTGTGAGTGAGATGGGGGTTGATGAAGAACAAGAATAAAGGTTGGTACTCTCCTAGTAGCCGAAACTCGAATACAACATTCGCTCAAAGAAGGTCAAAGGAAGCTAGCCTGAACACGGGATGAGGAATCTGTATCCGATTAATTTATTTTTTTTTCAGCTCCTTTACTATCGAAATAATGTCAAGGTTGCCCAGTCCATTTTCGAAACCTTTTTTCAAAAGTTTTTTATGTTTGGAAAACAAAGGTAGTGAAACCCCATAATCTTTAGCCAAGTCACAAATCAATCGCGAGTCCTTGTACACGAGTCGAAGAGGGGCTTGCGGACTGTAATCCTCGTCTAGAATTTTTTGATGTTTGGATGCGAATACAGGATTAGCCATTGGTCCTGAATCAATCATGTCTAAATATTCCTGTTCGCTCAGCCCAATCTGTTTTGCAAAATTAACGGCTTCCATCAGCCCGTTAAATAGGGTTATCAACAGTAAATTGTTGGCCAATTTCATCTTTGATGCATTTGGAATTTCACCACAATAAACTGTCTTCCTACTAAACGAACTGAACAAACTAGCCAAGGAGTTTAATTTTTCAGGATCACCTGCTGTAAGAAGGAGTAGCGTTCCGTCTTGGGCAGGTTTCCTGGAGCCGGACATCGGACATTCTAAATACTCTCCTCCAAATTTTTTGACAAGCTTATTCAGCTTTACCGCGCTTTTTGGAGAGATCGTACTTAGGTTAATCAGGGTCTTTTGGCTGAGTTTATTTTTTGCAGCGGAAACAATCTCTTTTATCTCCTTATCTGTAGGCAAGATGAAAAGAATGATTGCTGCTTGCTCAATTACGTCTACTGCGGAGGATGCAAGGATGGCTTTATGCTTAAAGTAGTCCACCGTTTTGCTAGTCCTGCTAGAAAAAATGACTTGAAAACCTGCTTTAATGATGTTGTCCGCAATGGGTTGTCCCATTGAGCCAAGCCCAATAATTCCAATTTTAGTCTCCTTACTGAATTCCATCTTAAGCGCTAAATGATTCCAATTTGTTGTTTTTACTACTCAAGCGCCATTTTTTTCCTTGAGAATTTGTGCGTACCGCGCACGTCAACTTGTTAGGTTTTTTTTAGCTACAGGAAGCTTACAAACTCATCATTTCTTTAAATCGGGCTGCTTGCCTACGGCTTACCTCAATGCGATCTCCTCCTTTGAGTGTCACGACCAATCCACCGTTAAACCAGGGCTCAATGGCCTCCACCCAGCCTAGGTTGATGATGTGCTTGCGGCTAGCTCGGAAAAATGATTTTTCATCCAATCGCTCATCCAAGGCATTCAGGGACTTGTGAATCATCGGTTTGAAGTTGTCGAAATACACCTTGATGTAATTGCCATCCGACTCAAAAAGGCGCACATTGGACAGTCGTACAAACCAGCAGCGGTCCCCATCCTTCACAAATACCTGATCCTCTAGAGTTAGTTTCTTCTGGCTACCCAACCCTTCCTGTCCTTCTCGCTTAGCAATGCCCTCCATTTTTCCCTGAAGCTTTTGCACGGCATCCTCCAATCGCTTCGGCTCAATGGGCTTGAGTAAGTAATCCAGCGCATTCACTTGGAAGGCCTTGAGGGCATACTCGTCGTAAGCAGTGGTAAAGATGACATGCGGAAGTTGGTCTAGCTCCTCCAGCAGATCAAAGCCTGTTTTTTCAGGCATTTGAATGTCTAGAAAAATCACATCCGGCTGAAGTTGATCAATTTTTTCTTTGGCATCTTCCACATTTACTGCTTCGCCTACCACTTCTACCGTTTCCAGTTGATTCAATAAATTGATTAGCTCCTTACGGGCTAAGCGTTCGTCATCAATTACAAGGGCTCTCATATCAATCGAGTTAATTAGTCTAAAGTAAGTCTTTGTTTCGGAATTTTTATTTCAGTAATCACAAATTGGCCTCCAGAGTTGAAGATTCGGAAGCTTGCCTGACCACCATATAAGAGGGCCAAGCGCTGTTGGGTATTGTCTATCCCATGCCCTTCTTCCTCTCTTCGTTTGCTTGCCGGCAAGGGCGCGTATTGTCCACTATTTTTTACTTGAATATACAGTTCATCTTGCAGGCCTTCTCTGCATTTAATTTCAATCAGCCCACCCTTGACCAAATTGGAAATCCCATGCTTGATGGCATTTTCCACAATGGTCTGCAACATCATCGGGGGAATTTTATAGCCATAAGCTGCCTCTTCAATCTGGTAATCTACCTGCAGGCGCTCTTCAAAACGGATGGACTCCAAGGCTAAATAATCTTTCACCGTGGCCAGCTCATCCGCGAGATCTATCACCTGCTTTTTGTCCAGCATCAGAGAAAAACGAAGCATATTCGAAATCCGGGTAATGGCAGATTTCGCTTTGGCAGGGTCCTCATCTACCAAGGCACGCACCGAATTCAAGGCATTGAATATAAAATGGGGGTTGAGCTGACTCTTCAAATGATTGAGCCGTATCTCACTGATTTTTGCCTCGTAACGAAGCGTCGTATTGTAATTGTCCAAAAAATGGAAGACAAAATAGAGCAACACCCAAAATCCGTAGTAGAGAAAACTCACAAACAAGTTGACCGAAATCACCAATGCCCGAAAATCGAATCCAGGGTTTAGCGTGCCAAAAGCCAAATTGATAAGCACCTGAGCCAAGACATTACTAACCGCCATGATGCCTACCGCTACAAGCACTTGAGCGATCAAACGAAAGATCCCTAAACGAAACCAGCCGTATGATTTGATGAGTAGTCGGAAAGCATGGGTAGAAAGGAGGTAAAAAGCAGCCAAGGCCACAAAAGCCCAGGTTTGCAGGGGAGAAATCCCCTCAGATAAGGAAGCAAAAAACACATTGACAAAAGCAAAGCTTCCCCAGCCCAATACCTGCAATAGCCAATAGAGTGTGCTTCTGTTCATGCTTGTCAAAGTTAACCAAGGAAACCAAGCTAGGCCTTCCAATTTGATAAGAGGGCGAACGGCTTGATTTTAAGCCTATTTTCAGCGATGTAATTCCTGCTTCAAGAATCTTCCGGTATGACTGTCCGGATGAGCAGCTACTTTTTCTGGGCTTCCCTGCACCACCACGGTTCCGCCTTTGTTGCCTCCCTCAGGCCCCATATCGATCAGGTAGTCTGCCACCTTGATCACATCCAAGTTGTGCTCGATAACCAAGACGGTATTGCCCTTATCCACTAGTTTTTGGAGCACATTCATCAACAAGTCAATGTCTTGAAAATGCAAGCCCGTGGTCGGCTCATCCAAAATATAGAAGGTTTTGCCCGTGTCTTTTTTGGACAACTCGGTGGCCAACTTTACCCGCTGCGCTTCGCCTCCAGAAAGGGTTGTCGCATGCTGCCCAAGGGTAATGTACCCCAAGCCCACCTCACTTAGGGTAATGACCTTACGAAGGATTTTGGGTTGAAATTCAAAGAATTCGACTGCCTGCTCTACCGTCATGTCCAAGACATCAGAAATGGATTTTCCTTTAAACCGCACCTCCAGCGTTTCTCGGTTGTACCGCTTCCCCTTGCAGGTCTCGCATGGAATGTGCACGTCAGGAAGGAAATCCATTTCCACCAACTTCATTCCTGCTCCTTCACAATCCTCACAGCGTCCCCCCTTCACGTTGAAGGAAAATCTTCCCGGTTTGTAACCGCGAATCTTGGACTCAGGAAGCTCCGTAAACAGGGTGCGAATGTCCGAAAACATGCCAGTGTACGTTGCAGGATTCGATCTAGGCGTTCGGCCAATAGGGCTTTGATCCACTTCAATCACTTTGTCCAACTGCTTTAATCCGTCAATGCGGTCAAAAGGCATGGGTTCCTTCTTGGAGTTGTAAAACTCCCGATTGAGCAAAGGAAATAAGGTCTCGTGAATTAAGGTACTCTTCCCACTTCCCGATACCCCCGTAACCACAATTAAGGTCCCCAAGGGAAAGGCTACCGTTACATTTTTCAGGTTATTGCCATGCGCACCTTTCAAAACCAGCTGCTCTCCGGTTCCTTCCCTTCGGGTGCTGGGTATGTCCAACCCTATTTTGCCTTGCAGGTAGCGTGCCGTCACCGAGTCTGACTTCAGCAATTCCGCAGGGGTGCCCGAAGCCACCACATGCCCGCCATGTCTTCCTGCTCCAGGACCCATATCGACGATGTAGTCAGACTCGAGCATCATGTCCTTGTCGTGCTCCACCACCAGTACGGAGTTGCCCAAGTCTCGAAGTCGCTTCAAGGCCTGGATCAATTTCACATTGTCTCGCTGATGGAGGCCAATGCTGGGTTCATCCAAAATATAGAGCACTCCAACCAGCTGAGTGCCGATCTGCGTTGCCAAACGAATGCGCTGCGCCTCACCGCCTGAGAGGGTTCGGAGGGGTCTGTTTAATGAAAGGTAATCCAGTCCAATGTCCAAAAGAAAACCGATGCGCTTCCGGATTTCTTTGAGTACCTCTGCTCCGATGCGCTGCTGCTTCTCAGATAAGCGGCTTTCTAGTCCGTCAAACCAGCTTGAAAGCCCTTGGATGTCCATCACCGAAAGTTGCCCGATGTGGGTGCCGTCCAATTTAAAATGAAGGGCTTCTTTTTTGAGTCGGTAGCCCTGGCATTCTGGGCAGATTTTGGAAACCGTAAACTCTGCCACCCATTCCTGGATTTTGTCGGAACTGCCCTCTTGGTACTTCTGGAGAAAATTGATGATCCCCTCAAAAGTCGTGTTCCACTGGGTACCCGGATACTTCACCGAATCTACGGCCACCTCAATTTTATCCCCATACAAGAGTACCTCCACCACGGCTTCGGGAAGGTCTTTGATCGGGGTACTCAAACTGCATTTGTAATGCTTCAGGAGAGCTTCAATCTTTTTGAAGATCCAAATGTCCCGGTACTCCCCAAGAGGCGCAATCCCTCCACGAGTGATGCTCAAATTCGGATCGGGGAAGATGCTTTCACGTGTGATTTCTTCGATTACACCTAGGCCATTGCAGCTCGGACAAGCTCCATAGGGAGAGTTAAAAGAAAAGCTATTGGGTGCTGGCTCTTCGTAGGAAAGGCCCGTTTCGGGGTCCATCAGGTACTTGGAGAAATAGTGAATTTCTCCGCTTTCTTCCCGAACCATCAGCACTCCTTTGCCGTGTTGCAAGGCGGATTTGAGCGACTGGGTAATTCGAAACCGATCGTCCTCCTCCGCAACGATGCGGTCGATAACGATCTCAATGTCGTGGATTTTGTAGCGGTCCAACTGCATTTTTGGAGCCACTTCGAGTACGACGCCATCTACCCGCACCTTAGAAAATCCCAGTTTGCGGACTTGTTCAAAAAGCTCTCGGTAGTGCCCCTTTCGGCCTTTGACCACTGGAGCCAATAGGTATAATTTCTTGCCGGCAAACTTGGTAAATAGCTGCTCCAGAATTTGATCCTCTGTTTGTCGGATCATGGGCTTGCCACTATGGTAGGAAAAAGCATCTGCAGCTCGAGCAAAGAGCAGGCGCATGAAGTCATAGATTTCGGTGACTGTACCTACCGTGGATCGTGGGTTTTTGGAAGTGGTCTTCTGCTCAATCGCGATGACAGGAGAAAGGCCATTGATCTTGTCCACATCGGGACGCTCCATCCCGCCCAAAAAAGATCGGGCATAGGCCGAAAAACTCTCCATGTACCTGCGTTGACCCTCTGCATAAATGGTATCAAAAGCTAAAGAGCTTTTGCCACTCCCACTTAGACCAGTGACTACCACCACTTTGTTTCGCGGGATCTTCAGGTCAATGTTTTTAAGATTGTGCTCTCTGGCTCCAAAAATTTCTAGGAATTCTTCCTGTACCGCAGGGGATTGGGTCATGTTTTTGCGAAAATTAGGAATCGGTGAAAGTACGGTTTTTTTGCCGAAAGGAAAAGGTCAGTCCGAAGACTTTACCCTGAAGTTAGTTGGCCGAAAAAGGACATTTCCCAGCAGTAAAACTTGGTCTACGCTCGGCTTTTTCTTGCTTCCAAGCAGCAGGCTGGTAATGAAAATTAGGAGACAGGATCTGATTGTCCCATTCCTGATGAAACACCCCAAGGGTAGAACCTGAGGCTGGAGGCACAATCCAGGCCCAGTCCGCTTGTACCGTTCGGCCTTTGGCGGCTTCTTGCTTGCAAAATTCTAGAAACTGCTCAGAGGCAGTATGGTGATCAACCAGGGTCACTCCTTTGGCTTGAAAGGAATGGAGTACCGCTTCTTGTAGGACCAGCATCGCTTTGTCTTTCCAGAGTGTCTTTACCTGCCGCGTGTCTAAATTCAATTTTTTGGCGATTACCGGCAGCATATTGTACCGCTGTACGTCACCTAAATTCCGAGCAGCGATCTCCGTGAGCATGTACCAGCCATTGAAGGGCGCACAGGGAAAAGATATGCCTCCAATCTCCAAACGCATGTCGGATATCACGGGAACGGCGTACCACTGCAATCCAAGTTCTTCCATCCAGGAATAATCTGGATGTGAAATGGCTACGCGAAGTACCTTCTCCTCAGGAATAGCAAACCAGCTGGCAGGCTCTCCTTCACGCTGAATGACCAACGGGAGTACATCAAAGTCGGTTTTTTTACCCTCCCAGCCCAAAGACATGCAGTACTTGGTGAATTCCAAGGAGTCTGGATCCCCAATTATTTCTCCAGTTGGTTCAGTGTACCCTGCAAACCGGATAAATTGCTTATTCAAAATTCGAAAACCTAAATCCCCTTCCTCTTCCGTAGCATAAGCTGTTAAGGTAGCACGAATCTTCCCTCCATGCGTTGCAGATTCGAGATGCTCCAGCGCATCTTCAAAGACCTCCCTTGCAGTAGTTAAGGTTCGACGGTCTCTCACCTTCAAGGATTTCCAAAAAAGTCTCCCCATGCACCGGTTGCTATTGCGCCAGGCAAGCTTGGCCCCAAAGCTCAGCTCCTCTTCGGTCAGGCGATAGGTGCCCGAACTCATAATTTCAGCCTGAACCTCATCCAGCCTTTTTTCTACTCCGCCCAAGTTGGATTCGGAATAGTAGCACTGAAGAAATTCTTGGGCTTGTTCAACTAGCTTGGAAAGAGACATAGGTCAGGAAAGGAGACTTTGAAATGGGTAATGGAGAGGGGTTTTTTTAAGAAGACTTAAGATTACCTTGAGCTTAAAAACCCAATGGTAACACAAAATCAGACCAAGTAGTTTTGATTGATTGGATCTTCAGCATAAACTATGCCTTCTAGTGTTTGGGCAGCATTGCCAAAATTTCCTCCATGAATTCTCGAGAATTGGAGAGGCGAGGCACTTTGTGTTGCCCTCCAAGCTTCCCTTTTTTGGCCAGCCAGGACTGAAAAAGTCCCTCCGGAGCGGCATGGAGCTGAAGCCGCTGTAAGGCTAGATTTTTGTGCCTTTTGGCATCGTAATCAGAGTTAATCTCCCGCAAGTGCTGGTCTAATTTATCTGCAAAGTCTTCTAAATCTGAGGGCGGAGTTTTGAATTCCACCACCCACTCATGGGCTCCTTTGGATTGACTGTCCTCAAAGTAGATGGGTGCCGCTGTAAAATTGGTGAGGGTGGCTCCCGTATGTTCGCAGGCATAGGAAATGGCTGCCTCTGCATTTTCCACAATCACTTCCTCTCCAAAAGCATTGATAAAATGCTTGGTTCGTCCTGAGATCCGAAACCGGTAGGGAAGGATGCTGGTAAATTTGATGGTATCGCCGATTTTGTAACGCCAAAGCCCACCATTGGTGGAAATCACCAACGCATAATTTTTTCCAACTTCTACCCCTTCAAGTGAAATCACGCGAGGGTTTTCCTTTTCCAAGTCCTCGGTAGGGATAAACTCGTAAAAAATCCCATAATCCAGCAAGAGCAAGAGCTCATCCGAGTTCGGCTGATCCTGCATCCCAAAAAATCCCTCCGACGCATTGTAAGTTTCCATGTACCTCATTTTGTCCGAAGGGATCAGCTCCTTGAACAAATTGCGATACGGGCCGAAGGCCACCGCTCCATGGAAAAACACTTCCAAGTTGGGCCATACTTCTAGAATATGGGACGCTTTTTTCAGTTCCAAAATACGCTGAAGCAAGACAATCGTCCAGGTAGGAACACCCGCTATGGAGGTCACATTTTCATCCATGGTCTCCCGAGCCATGCGCTCAATCTTCGCCTCCCAGTCCGACATCAAAGCTGTCTCTAGGGAAGGGGTGCGTATAAACTGTGCCCAAATAGGGAGATTGTGCATGATCACTGCTGACACATCCCCAGCACGCGCAATTCCTTTAGGATGGAGAAGGTCTTTCTCAAGAGCTCCCCCCACAGTTAGGCTTTTTCCAGTAAATACTTTAGTGTCGGGGAAATTACTCACGTAAAGTGACACCATGTCTTTTCCTCCTTTGTAATGGCACTCTTCCAAACTTTCATCAGAAACTGGAATGTATTTGCTGCGTCCTGCAGTGGTGCCGGAGGATTTGGCAAACCACTGAATGGTCGAAGGCCAAAACACCTGCTGCTTACCTTTGATGTTCTTCTCTAGATAGGGGGTGAAGGATTCGTAATCAAAAAGGGGTACGCGCTTGGCAAAGTCTTCGTAAGATTTAATTTTCTCAAAATTATAGGTCTTGCCAAATTCCGTATGCTTTGCTGCTTCCAGCAATTCAACCAGTGTGGTTCGCTGCACCAAATGAGGCTCTTGCTTAAACTTTTCGATTTGACCAAGTCGACTTTTGAAGATCCAGGTCATGAAACTATTGAGCACTTCCATTTAGGAAAAAGTTTTGCGTTTCAGTTCAAATTGGGTTCCCAAATACACCCTTCGGACCTGCTCATCGGCAGCCAGCTCCTCAGCTGTTCCCGCCTTCAGCAAGCGCCCTTCAAACATCAAGTACGCTCGGTCAGTGATCGAAAGCGTTTCGTTCACGTTGTGGTCGGTGATTAGAATGCCAATATTTTTGGTCTTTAGCTTGGCTACAATGGTTTGGATTTCCTCCACAGCAATGGGGTCCACACCTGCAAATGGCTCATCCAACAGCACAAATTTAGGGTCTACAGCCAAGGCTCTGGCGATTTCGGTACGGCGACGCTCCCCTCCAGAAAGGACCATGCCTAAGTTTTTTCGTACGTGGGTCAAGCTGAACTCCTCCAGCAAACTTTCCATTTTTTCCTTCTGCTGCACCTTGGTGAGTGTCGTCATCTCCAGTACGGCCAAAATATTTTCTTCTACCGAGAGCTTGCGAAAAACAGAGGCTTCCTGAGCCAAATACCCGATCCCCAGCTTGGCTCGTTTGTACATCGGCAAACCAGTAATGTCCTGATCTTCCAAAAAAATCTTCCCCGAATTGGGCTGAATCAACCCAACAATCATGTAGAAAGAGGTGGTCTTTCCAGCTCCATTGGGACCCAAAAGCCCAACAATCTCCCCTTGGGAAACCTGCACGGAAATGTCATTGACCACAGATCGGCCTTTGTATATTTTTAGGAGGTGCTCAGCTCGAAGAATCATATCAGTCAAATTTGATGTCTTTCACGTAGAGTTGCAAACTGCTTTTGTCACGAAAGAAATTTTCACGCATTTCAACCACAAGGTCAAAGCGCATTTTGCCACGCAGCATATTCACGG
>JBILBQ010000183.1:0-2743 GCA_044353615.1 Algoriphagus sp.
AACAATGGAAATATGCAAAAAAAAGTCCTTCGCAGGGAAGGACTTGGTGTTTTATTTTAGCCAGGCTAGGCTGACTTCATCTGGTGCTTTGATTCGATCAGCGAGTCGCATGTAGCGGTCGGCGAGATTGGCTAGGTAGTCTTGCGCTTTGGCTGCTGCAGAATCTAGTCCAGTAAGGGATTCTATTTTCCAGAAATCCACCAGATGTTCAATGATACGTGCATAATCCCAACCGGTGTAAACGCCTATTTTTTGGGTAATTTCTGAAAAGTCTTTGTAGATACTTGGTCGGCTACTTCCTTCACCCATGAGCACAGCAGGCATGACGATATTTTTCCGCATCATTTTTTCAAAGGCAGTTATTGCTCCACTTGGATCAATCTCGAAAATTTTAGACATAAAGCTTTTGTAAGCCTTTTCATGTCTTGCCTCGTCTCCAGCAATGGTTTTACAGATTTTTGACAGGACATGATCTCCTGCCTTGTCTGCAAGTTTGCCAGTATTTACGTGTGAAATCTTAGTTGCGCGCTCCTGAAAGGAGGTGTAAATCATGGCCTGATAAGGGTCGGCGTCTGATTTAGGGTCAAAGCCGTTGGTGATCAGTCGGTGAATGGTTTGCTCCACAGCACGCATGTCTACGCGGCCAGTGAGATACAAATACTTGTTGAGTAGGTCTCCATGACGGTTTTCTTCCGCAGTCCATGCTTTGGACCAACGTACCCATCCGGATGGAGAAAGCAAGCTCCGCTCCACATTGATTCCTTCCAATAAGTTGAAATAGGTTTGATAGGAAGGTAAGGCTTCCTCTGTGATCAAATTGCCTATCAAAGAAGTTAAAACGGTGTCAGGAATACCAGAAGCTCGTTGCTGGAGAAGCTTGACGTCTTCCATGGCCTCTGGATTTGAAAAATCAGGCAAAAAGTCTGTCGGCTGCCAGCAATCTTCTGGATCCACTAGGACGGTATCTACGGCATGGCCAACGAAGTCATCCAATTGAGAGATGACCTCCATGTTTTTTTCCAGTTCGTAATTTATTTCTTTAGCGTTCATCGAATGGGTTTTTATTCTAGGTTGAAAGCGTGAATGCAGTGAAGATAATTGAATTAATATCGAAAATTCGTTTTTAAACCTGATTTTGCGCTAAGGATTCCACAAGCGGTTAAATAAAGGCTCAATTTTCTCCCGTAAATTTTTGTTTTGGAGGCAGGAAACCTTCCAAATTTGGATGCATGCTTTTGAAAAGAACTCACTTAGGTAAAGCTATAATTGGCTATAAAAGTTCACTAATTTGTCAGTTCCTTTCCGAACTGTTACGAATCGGGACTTTTAAAAATTGATTTTTGATTCCTTTTTCAAAGACCTTATCTTCCCCAATCTCAAATCCCATTTTGTATGCTACGCTATTTAATTTTTGGAATCACCTTGTTTTTAGGAAGTGCTAGTATGGCACAGCAAGCCTCAATTGACTACCGGAAACTTTCAGACGCCGAACGGCTTCAGGTTGCAAAAGTAATAGCCCAATCTACGATTGTAGTGGATGGACATGTGGACCTTCCTTATCGGATGAAGGTGGGTGGATTTACACTGAAGCGAGAAGTGCTGGATGTGTCAGTACGGACTCCAGATGGTAATTTCGATTACCCTCGCGCCAAGGAAGGTGGACTGGATGCGCCATTTATGTCCATCTATATTCCTGCAGCCAATCAGGCTATTCGTGGAGCTTCTAAGGCACTGGCGGATACCTTGATTGCAATGACCGAGCGTGTTGCAGCTACTTTTCCAGACAAGTTTGCCATGGCCTACAGTCCTGCAGATGTGCGATCGAATTTTGCAAAAGGGCTTATTTCGCTGCCCATGGGTATGGAAAATGGAGCAGGCATTGAGGACGACCTAGCCAATGTGGCCTATTTTCACCGCAGAGGGATTCGCTACATCACCCTCACTCATGGCAAGGACAACCTGATTGGTGATGCGAGTTACGACACCACAGCTACCTATGGTGGACTGAGTGCATTTGGAGAAAAGGTGGTGGCAGAGATGAATCGTGTAGGGATTATGGTGGATTTGAGCCACGTTTCAGACAACACTTTTCGAGATGCGCTTGCAATTACCAAGGTACCTGTAATTGCCTCGCATTCATCGGTGAGAAAGTTTACCCCAGGATTTGAACGCAACATGAGCGATGAATTGATCCAAGGTCTCGCCAAGAACGGAGGCGTGATGATGATCAACTTTGGTGGAGCTTTTCTGGATTCTGCCTACACGGCAGGTACAGCGCAGGTGCGCGAGCATGTGGTCAATTGGTTGGCAGAAAACAAGCTGTCTCGATCGGACCCTCGGGCACAGCAATACATTGAAGAATATACGGCTAAGTTTACTCCCTTTCCGACTGTTGCGCGAGTAGCAGATCATTTTGACCATGTGGTCCAATTGGTCGGCATTGATTATGTGGGCTTGGGATCAGATTACGATGGGGTAGGAGATTCCTTGCCCACGGGCTTGAAAGACGTTTCCATGTTCCCCAACCTATTCGCTGAACTCCTGCGTAGGGGATATAGTAAAGAAGACCTGGAGAAAATTTGCTACAAAAATGTATTTAGAGTCTGGCAAGCAGTGGAGGATTTTTCTGCAAGCCAAAAGTAGGGTGCTTAATGAGGTCTAGCTTCAACTAGCTAGCCTGTAGGCAGGCTTTGCGCGAGGACTCTTTTTTTCTCGCAAAGAAGAGAAGCCGCAAAGAGAACTA
>JBILBQ010000023.1:0-29562 GCA_044353615.1 Algoriphagus sp.
CCGTTTCAACGCTTATTGCCCCCTTCATGATGCCGGTTTTGATGAAATTTCTAGCAGGACAATTCATTGAGATTGACCTTCTCAAAATGATGTGGGATATTTTTAAAATCATCTTGTTACCAGTAGGAGCTGGATTACTCGTACATCAACTGCTAGGCAAAAATTCAGGATGGATTGAAAAACTCCTCCCACTTGTTTCTATGCTCGGTATTGCTTTAATTATTTTGGTGATTACTGCTGCTGGAAGAGATAGCCTTTTGGCGATGGGTCCAATTTTAATTTTGATAGTATTCTTGCATAATGTGATGGGTTATAGTTTAGGATATGGATTAGCCCGAATAATTGGTCTCAGTGAACAGGATGCCCGCACTATTTCCATTGAGGTTGGAATGCAAAATGCCGGGTTGGCTTCAGGACTTTCCAATATCATGGGAAAAATTACGACCCTAGGTCTTGCACCAGCAGTGTTTGGTCCTATGCAAAACATAACTGGATCGGTATTAGCCGCCTTCTGGGGAAGAAGGAAAAAGGGGGCTGACCCTAGTTGAAATGGGATTTAAAAATTCCATTCCATACAATATACCCGTCTTCATTTAAATGTAGTTGGTCTTTGATATATAGTTCGGACCTTGCATTTCCTTCTGAATCAGTCAATGGACCCCAAGTGTCTATAAAGCGTACCATCGCCTTACTTTGACAATACTTTTCCAATTCCTGGTTAAAAAACTGGTAATGTTCTTTCTTAGCCCAGCGAGAAGGGCTTGGTTTAGCTCCAATTAAGAAGATTTCAGTTTGAGGATCCACCAGGTGGATGCGGTTGACGATTTGATTGAGGCTATTCAGAATTTCTGCCGCAGGAACATCTGCCCAGAGGTCGTTGTCGCCTTCGTAGATAAACACCCGTTTCGGATCAAACTTCAGCACAAGTGGATAAAGGTAGCGTTCCAAGTCAGCTGCTTTTGAACCTCCAAAACCGGTGTTGAGCACTTCTTTTCCTTGAGTTATTTCGGAAAGGCTACGCCATAATTTGATGGTTGAACTTCCCGTAAAAACAGTTCCACCGCTTCTCCAACCCAAGCTGTCTAGGCGTTGACTGAGTTGCCTTACCTCCGCTTCGAAAGGGTGCTGCTGTCCAAAGCTTGCAGTGAATGCTAGTAAAAAAACGAGGTATAGGGCAATTGATTTTTTCATGATTTCAAACCTACTAAAAATTAGTGAACCAAAATCGATCAATCTTCTGAACGAAACTGAACAATTGATCCTGCTGTGTTAGGAAATTAAAGAAGTGGACAAAATGAATTAATGCCTATTCGGTGCTATTTAGAGGGCTGTTGTCTGGAAGTTGAGTGCAGGTAGGTTTTTGGTCGCGTTTTCGCATCATTCAAAAAAGATCCATAAAACTATCCAATACATGCAGGTACTTACCCGATTTTTCTGGTTTTGCAGCGGTGCAAATTTTCCCATACTTCAAAAAGTGCCCACAGAGTCGACCAAATATGTAGGGATCGGCGCAACCGTCTTTTTCACAGGGGTATTTGCGGCTTTAGCTGGATTTTATGCCCTCTACACTGTTTTTCAAACCTGGGGGATCGCCTTGTTTTTTGGGCTGCTCTGGGGAGCGATGATCTTCAATTTGGATCGATTCATCGTCTCTAGCATGCGCAAGAAAGCCCAAGGCTGGTCTGAGTGGAAACTAGCCCTTCCTCGACTGGTATTGGCCCTGCTTCTGGCTGTAGTGATTTCCAAACCCTTGGAGCTGAAGCTATTTGAGCGGGAGATCAACCGGAAACTGGATGAGCAAAAAATCGAATTCATCAAACAATCTAAGGATAGCTTAGCCAAAGGATTTCCTGAAATCCAAGCTTTGGAAGGTGAAAAAGGAGGACTGAAGGAAGAAGATAAGCAGGCACGTGACTATCGAGATAAGATGCAGCAAGAGTACGATGCCGAGCGTTTTGGAGAAAAGACAGCGAGCACCAGCGGAAAGGTGGGTCTGGGAACGAATGCCAAGAAAAAAGAGCAACAGTTGGATGCGGCTCAGAAAGCTTTGGATGAGTTGATGAAAAGCAACCAATCACGTTTTTTGGACTTAGATGCACAAATTGAAGTACTGCGTGAACAGCGGCAAGCAGAGTTTGAGAAGCAGGCTCCAAGCATTGCAGGCTTTGATGGATTTGCTGCGCGAATGGATGGATTGGCTAAATTAACGCAGGAGAGTGAGGCCATGGCTGCTGCGCAGGTGTTTTTGGTTTTGCTTTTCATTGCAATTGAAACAGCTCCGATTTTCGTCAAGTTAATTTCCGCTCGAGGACCTTACGATGAGCTCCTGGAGTTGCATGAGGACCAGGTCAAACTATACAAGCAGGAAAAATGGCAGCGTGCGAGCGGGGAGTCAGAAGCTCGACTTAGTTACTTCAAGTCCACCCATTTTTATGCATCGGAATTGGCTGCTGCTTCCACCAATGCGGAAAACAAGCGGAAATCCGAATTGGGTAAATAAAGATCTAGTGGAAAATAAATGAATCTCTTCTGCTTCAATTACCTAAAAAATTGTTCCAATACATCTCCTACAAAGTAAGCAACCACAGCTGCTAAAAGTCCCAAAAGGACAGTTTCAGAAATCCCCCGGATTGCGGAGGTTTGGTTGACGGAGCTTTTCAGCCAGCCTACTAAAAAGAAGGCCAGGCCAGTGAGGAGGCTAGTCCAGAAAAAGAGGTTGATCGGTGTGGGGAAGAAAAAATTCCAGAGGTAAACCGTGAGCGGAATTAGTCCCACAATTATAAAAGAAGCAAATGTTGCAGCTCCAATCTTCAAGGGGCTTTTAGAGTCGCGCATCATGCCTAGTTCATCCTTCATCATTTCATCTACCCAGAGCTTCTTGTCAGTACAGATGTGATCCACCACTTGTTGCAACAATTCACCTTTAAATCCCTTGGCTGCATAGATCTCTTCAATTTCAGCCCGCTCGATTTCAGGGAGGTTTTCAATTTCCCAGTATTCAATCTTTTCGTGTTTGTCGTAGGTGTCTCGCTCACTTTTGGCAGCCAGATAGGCTCCTACGGACATGGAAAATCCATCTGCGAGCAGATTGGCGAAGCCTAGAATAAGGAGAATCCCCGTGTCTAAATTGGCGCCATATCCTCCAGCCACCACTGCGAAGGTGGTCACCGCGCCATCAATGCCCCCATAAACAAATTCTTTGAGATACTCTTGCAGCTTGCCAAAGCGGGCATTTTCTAGGTGGATTTCTGATTCCATGGAACAGCTCTTTAGGGTTTCAAATTAAAAATAGAGATAAAATTCAATAGGTAATCGTATCGCTACACTCTTTTCAGGATTGTGCCAATTTCCATTTTTAAATGGAAGGAGAACAAAGTTTTTTTATTTCTGAATTAGCACGCGCTTTGAAACATTATTTAGAAATTCTTTTCCGAAATTTTGATAAATACAATCGATTGCATAGGTTTAAGAAACTTTATCGCAAGGAACTAGTGCTCAACCCAGCATTTTGCAGAAGTTTATATGGTTTTAATCCATTAACAATAACCCTAAATCGGGAGTCGATTTTCTAAAATCGGCTCCTTTTTTTATTAAAATAATCTTTATAAATCATAAAAAATATAAAAGCTGGTTTAAAATCGATTTAGTTTTTTAAAAATTCATGTTAAAAATCACAAATATGGTTTTTATAATTTTTAGAACCTGGTTTCAGAAGATTTGGATTTAGGAGTAAAAAATAAAAAAACCTTCACGAAAATTTCGTGAAGGCTTTCGAGTTAAATCAACCTAAAAAGCCAATTAATTGGTAGGAATATCCTTTTTTGCCAAGTAAAAGTCTACCATTTCGTAATCACTTGCTTCCCGTTCGATCATTTCACTCACCGTTTTGGGTGGCGGAACGATTGCTTTCTCACCGGGAACCCAGTTGAGTGGCAGGGCAACTTTGTATTTGTCTGCTGCTTGCAAGGCAATGAGTGAGCGCTTGATCTCTTCCATGTTGCGTCCCACGTTGAGGGGATAGTACATGATCAACCTGATTTTTCCATTTGGATCGATAAAGAAGACGGCGCGTACAGCAGCAGTTTCGCTTTCTCCTGGTTGCAGCATACCATAGCGCTTGGATACGCTCATGTCGATGTCTGCGATGATCGGGAATTCAAATAGGACCCCTGTGTTTTTCTTCACGTTATTGACCCAAGCGATATGGGAGTGGATGGAGTCAATGCTCAAACCCACCAATAAGGTGTCTTTGGAAGCAAAAAAGGCTTTCTCTAAGGCAAAGCCGGTCATTTCTGTTGTACATACCGGTGTGAAGTCTGCTGGGTGGGAAAAGAGGATGGTCCACTTTCCTTTGATGTGCTCCGAAAACTTCATTTTCCCGGTGGTAGTCATGGCCTCAAAGTCTGGGGCAAAATCCCCGATGCGTGGCATTATTGGTGTGTTCGTTTCCATAGTTGCGTTGGTTTAGAAATACAAACCTACCCAATGACTTCCATCCAATACGTGATGGAAGTCACCTCGAACAAGAAGTATCCCCACCCAGCTTATATTGAACAGGTGTTAGTTAATTGGCTATAGGCCTTTTTTACTGCGCAATAGTCAACTAAGAGCTGTTTTACTTGTATGAAATAAAAAATAAATTTAAATAATTTTATTTAATCTTTTTTTAATTAAATAAAATGGACTAAGTTTCCGAAAGTCTAAACCCAACACCTGGCTAATCAGGGAGGCTAGCCACCTCAACACATGAAGCATTTTTTTTTCAATCGATTTACTTTTTTAAACCACACTTTTATGAAACGAAATCCAATACACTTTTCAGCCTGCCTCTTTGTAGGCACCTTAGTTTTTAGCAGTTGCCTCCCACAGGAGGACGCCTCAATCAGTCAGACAGATCCCCTTTGGACGCAAACCCTTCCCTTAGCGGAGTGGAAGCAAGTAGAAACAGCCAAAGAATTTTCTCAGCTGCTCGGTGAGGTGATGCAAGAGAAGGAGGCAAGAATAGCGCTAAGCCAATTTATTCAGCACTACGATGACTTTGGGGATGCGGTATCCCTCTCGACACTCCTTGGGGATCGGGCCTCGATGCCTCCTTCTGAGTTGGCTCGCTTGGCTACTTTCGATAATGGCTTTGCAGCGAGAAAGGAATCAAGTCCGGTGCGGGAGGCTATTTTGGACCATTCCCTCGCAAATCTATCCCTCTATCCCTTCCTAGAAAGGTCCTTCGAAACCTTTCGTTCCCAAAAGGGGGATTCCCAGGCTCGGGTATCTCTACGTGAGGATTTGGTGGCCTTTTTTGCAAGTCAAGGTCTGGTGATCCACTTCCCGTACGAAGAACGGTTTGATTGGAATTCCTACCAAGGAACCATCACCACGACCTATGACCCCCTTATTCGGGAAGATTGGAACGAAGGATTTTTGTTTTCATTCACAGGGGACGGTGCCCAAGGCAATAGGGTTCCGTATGTGGACGATGCCTATTCGGTGGATCATGCCACGTTGGTGGTGACCTACCTGGATGAAGATTTTTACGAGATGAATAATACGCCTCCTGTTCCCGAACTGCCCAAGCCGGCTGCCGATGCGGTGATTTTGGATTACAACGTCAACCATACTTCCATCTCCCAAGCGGATATTTTATTTTCCACAATTCCGGAGGTAAGACTTACTGATTTTGGCTACAAAGGTCTTTTTGGAAAAATTATCAAGGTACGCCTCTATCGAGGTTCCAGTAACGTCAAGGTCAATTTTGATGGAACAGTAGGGGCCTCAGCAGATGGTTCTACTTACAGATTCGATTTAATCCGATTTTCTAAACAAGAAGCAATGGAGCGAGTCTGGAAGACTGTTAATATTCAATTTGATCCCGATTGGGACATGACCGAAAACAGTCAGCAATTCTTCCTTTTTACAGAGCATAATTTCACAGGAAAAGCCAAGGCCAATGCTTCTGCAAAAGTGGGTTACGATTTCGTCACTAAAAAGCCAACAGCAGAGTTTACGACCTCAGTCAATCTAGAAGTGGAATCCGGAGGCTCCCGTTTTCGGGTTAATTCCGAGTTGTCTAGGAGGTCAGTAATGGCTTATATAGTAGGAGCTACCGACCACGGAGTTCGTTTCCGAAATGGTATTGAGTTTAATGTTAAAAGTGTAGGCCATTTGCAATATTATTTTGAGCATCGATTTACGGATATTCCTGATTAGGCTCCTCCAAAATACAAGTTTAACTTAAATCATAATTCCATGAAGAAAGTAATATGGATGGCAATTGTCCTATCCCTTTCAATTCCATCCGTCCAAGCCCAAAAGCTAGATTCTATTTTGTCAAGGTCCACATTGAGCTTTAATTATGGGCTTTCGCATGATTTCTTTGCTTGCTGTGTGGATCAAAACGACAACCTTCCTATCACAGTTCTTGACGATAGGAAAAAGTGGGGTGAAATGTTTGGTTTTGAATATACCTATCGGTCAGAAGGAAAAAATGAATATGGATTTGGGTTTTCCAAGCAAGTAAGTTACAAAGATCAGACTGTCGCTGTGCAAACTTCCTTTGCTCTAATCAATTTCGAAGAATATCGTATACGGGGGACGAAAAATTTTCATTATCTCCTCTATAAGCGACATTTCATCGAGGATAGATTGATTGGATCGGCAGGAATTTACAATCTTAGATTTAGGGATCCATTTATAGAAGTATGGGGTAATTCTGAACAAACAGAGGTCATGTTTCGCGATGTTATTATTTCTAGTGAATTTGGTGTTTTTGCAGGTCTGGAGTATTACCATACTCTCCGGAAAAATTTCCAAGTGGGTCTGCGCACACGTCTCTTTTATACGCAGGGCTACGACGAATCCTTCGAAAGTTTTGAATTGACTCCAGTGTTGCGGTTTAAGTTGAATTAGGGATATTTTCTAAAGGCAGCGGAGAGGGAAGCTTCTTCGCTGTTTTTCGAAGGAGTTCATACCCGAAATGGGATCGACTATTATATTAAAAATGTAGGCCTATTGCATTTTTATTTTGAGCACCGATTTACGGACATTCCCGGCTAAGTCCATCTAACTTTTTTTAAAACTTAAATTCTATCCCTATGAAAAATGCAACCTGGTTGGCCTTAATCCTATTTCTTTACTTTCCACCTGCGATGGCTCAAAAGCTAGATTCAATTCTATCTAAATCTAGCCTTAGCTTTAATTACGGACCTTCGCATGATTTCTTTGCATGTTGTGTGGATACAAACGATAAGTTACCAATCTTAAGTTTTAACAATCGAAGCGAGGTGGGAGAAGCCTTTGGTTTTGAATACACCTACCGCCCTGAAGGAAAATATGAGTACGGATTTGGATTTTCCAAGGATGTTAATTACCGGGACTTTACGGTTGTTAAACAAACTTCTTTCGCTTTGGTAAATTTTGATGACTACCGAATACGCGGGACCAAAAATTTCCATTACCTCTTATTCAAGCGGCATTTTATTGAAGAGAAGTTGATTGGTGCAGCTGGAATATACAACCTAAGGTACCGAGATCCTTATGTGGAAATTATAGGAAACTCAGACCAAACCATAGTCACATTAAGTGATGAAGTTGTAGTAATTGATTTCGGTGTTTTTGTAGGGCTTGAGTACTACCATGCGTTTCGGAAAAATTTACAAGTGGGCTTGCGTACGCGTTTATTCTACACTCAAGGCTACCAGGAGTCCTTCGAAAGTTTTGAATTTACTCCCGTTCTTCGATTTAGGTTGAATTAAAGGATAGGTACTGAATGCAGCGGAGAAGGGAACTTCTCCGCTGTTTTTTTAAAGAAGTTCCAGGCTAACCCTTCAGCGATAGCGCCCGCTGCAGTAGCTTTCGGCGGTGTTCATAGGTGAAGTAGCGCTCGATACGCGCTCGGGGCGAGGTCAACTTGGTTTTCCCGTCCATCCAATCCTGAATCAATTGTTGCAAAGCGCCCAGCTCCTTTCTTTTGAGCAGCAATCCGGTATCCCCAATGATCTCCGGAATGGCTCCCACAGCCGAGCCTATCGGTACACAACCACAGACCATGGCCTCGCCTAAGGCATTGGGGAAGCCCTCCGAACTGGATAGCTGCAAGTAAAATTCATGGGTATTGTACAGCTGTACCAAGGACTCTGGACTTTCTTTCCCCACTACCCGAATATTCGGCGAAGTTGCCTGGTAGTCCGCGTCCCCCACTAAGGTAAAGCTCCACTCAGGATTATTTGCAGCCAATTTCGCGATCAAGTCGTATCCTTTGACCCGCGCTCGAGCAGGGGTGGAGGTATGGGTGGCTACCGAAATAAAGGACTGCTTTACCCGCTCCAATCCTAGGTCTTTCCAGAATTCTGTATCAAATCCATTGGGAATCACCTGAATGGGCGTTTTTAGCCCAGGAATCAGTTGCAGTAGGCCCTGCTTCGGATTGATCTGTGGGTCATAGCTGTAGTGCTGGCTTACCAAGGCCTCAGCAACAGGCAGGATTAAACTGCAATTTTCAAAGGAAAAGCGGGTAGCCCAAGCAAGGCTTTTCTTCCGAAAGTTGCCATAGCCTATTTCCGGCATGTTGATGCAGTCGGTTCCTCCCGCTTGGATGGTGCATTTTTTTCCAAAAGACTTACCAAATACCACTGGAAGGAGGCAATGGTACCCTCCAAAAAAGCAGAGGTACTGGCTGGTCCGAGGCAGGTACCAGAGCAACTGAAAAAACTGAAGAATTAGGTAAAATGGTAGCTTAACAGGGCTTTGGGTAAATTCCAAGTCTTTGATCTCCGCATGCGGACGGATCATTTCCAAATCTCGTTCAATAAAGGCAGTGCGGACGGGAAAGCTGTAAACGATCATGACAGGAGCAAAGAAGAGGCTAATCTAGGAAATGAAAAAGGGGAAACAAAGCTTCCCCTTCCTTGATTTGGTACAGGTTTAAACTACCAAATTGACAATCTTACCTGGTACGATAATCACTTTTTTCGGAGATTTTCCTTCCAGCCATTTTTGGACTTGCGCATCAGCTAGGGCTGCTTTTTCGATTTCGGGAACAGTCAAGGTAAGCGGAAGGTCTAGCTTGGCGCGCAACTTCCCATTGATCATGACCGGATACTCAAAATTGCTTTCCACCAGGTATTCTTCTCTGAATTCTGGGAATGCAGCACGCGTGATGGATGAAGTATGTCCCAACAAAGACCAAAGTTCTTCTGCAATATGAGGCGCATAAGGAGAAATCAAAATTGCCAAGGGTTCCAATACTTCCCGCTTGTTGCAACCCAGGGTCGTCAGCTCGTTGACGCAAATCATAAAGCTGGACACGGAGGTATTGAAAGAATAATTGGACATGTCCTCCTCCATCTTTTTGATGGCCTTGTGGAGGGCCTTGAGTTCTTCCTTGCTCGCAGGGGCGTCTGAAATAGCAAATCCCCCATTTGCAGGGTGGTACAGGTTCCATACTTTTCGCAAGAACTTGTACACCCCATCGATACCGTTGGTGTTCCAAGGCTTGAACTGCTCCAAAGGCCCCAAAAACATCTCGTACAAACGCAAGGTATCTGCACCGTAGCGCTCGATGATGTCGTCTGGATTGACCACGTTGTATTTGGACTTGGACATTTTCTCTACCTCTGCCCCGCAGTAGTACTTGCCCTCCTCGAGGATAAATTCAGCAGTGGCCAAGTCGGGTCTCCAAGACTTAAACTTGTCTAGATTCAATTGATCGTTGTGAACAATGTTGACATCGACGTGCATGGCAGAAGTGTCGTGCTGCTCGCGCAGACCATGGGACACAAAGGTATTGGTGCCTTTGATGCGATACACAAAATTGGATCTTCCTTGGATCATGCCTTGGTTGATCATCTTTTGGAAAGGCTCTTCGATGCTTACCGCACCGATATCGTAGAGGAATTTTGCCCAAAACCTAGAATACAGCAAGTGTCCGGTGGCGTGTTCCGAACCTCCGATGTAGAGGTCTACTGCTCCCCAATAGTCGGTTTTTGCTTTATCTGCGAGGCTGTCCTCGTTTTTAGGGTCGGTGTAGCGGAAAAAGTACCAGCTAGATCCTGCCCAGCCAGGCATGGTAGATCTTTCCAATGGAAACTCTCCCTCCGCAGTCTGGTAGTTCCAGTTTTTAGCTCTTCCGAGTGGAGCATCGCCGTCTTCTGTCGGAAGGTATTTGTCCACCTCAGGTAGGACGAGCGGCAGGTCTTTTTCTTTGATAAGGTAGGGAAGTCCGTCCTTGAAATACACAGGAAGTGGCTCACCCCAGTAGCGCTGTCTCGTGAAAATAGCGTCCCGCATGCGGTACTGTATTTTCCCACGACCGATCTTTTGCTCTTCCAAAAAGACAATGCACTTGGCCATGGCCTCTTTCACGGAAAGTCCACTAATCATGCCTGAATTGATGATGGTACCTGTTTTGCCAGGAAAAGAACCATTTTCCATGGATCCCTCAATTACTTGGCGGATTTCTAACCCAAAGTGCTTCGCAAAATTGTAGTCTCTCTCGTCGTGTGCGGGTACTGCCATCACGGCACCTGTGCCGTAGCCTGCCAATACATAATCAGCTACCCAGACGGGAATTTCTTCCCCATTAAAAGGATTGATAGCGTAGGAACCCGTAAATGCACCAGAAATGGTCTTTACATCGCTCATTCGCTCACGTTCGGAACGATTTTTTGCTTGCTGAATGTAGGCTTCCGCTGTTTGTCGCTGATCGTCAGTGATCAGTTCGGCAGCCAAGTCTGATTCTGGGGCCAAAGACAAAAAAGTCACCCCATAGATCGTATCTACACGAGTGGTGAACACCTGAATTTTCTGAGTAGATCCTTTTACATCAAATACCACCTCTGCACCGATGGATTTTCCGATCCAGTTGCGCTGCATCTCTTTGATGGGTTCAGACCAGTCCAATCGATCCAATCCTTTGAGTAGGCGATCTGCATAAGCCGTGATGCGCATGGACCATTGCATCATTTTTTTCCGTTCCACAGGGTGACCTCCTCTTTCGGAAAATCCCTCCTTCACCTCGTCATTGGATAGTACCGTACCTAGGGCAGGACACCAGTTGACGGTGGTTTCAGCAAGAAAAGTCAAGCGGTAGTGTAGCAAGAGCTGCTGCTGTTGAGTTTCGGTATATCCCTTCCAATCTTCTGCCTTAAACGAAGGCGTTCCCTCGTCACAAACAGCTTTTACAAATGAATTTCCTTCTTTTTCAAATCGTGCCACCAAGCTAGCAATGGACAGGGCCTTGTCGGCCTCTTGGTCGTAGTAGCTATTGAAAAGCTGCATAAAAATCCACTGGGTCCACTTGTAGTAGGCCGGATCGGAGGTGCGTACTTCTCTGTTCCAGTCAAATGCGAACCCAATATTCTTCAATTGCTCGGTGTATCGCGTAATGTTTTGTTCGGTGGTCACTGCAGGGTGCTGCCCTGTTTGGATGGCATATTGCTCCGCTGGCAAGCCAAAGGAATCGTATCCCATGGGGTGGAGCACATTGAAGCCTTTGAGGAGCTTAAATCGAGAGACAATATCTGAGGCGATGTAGCCTAGTGGGTGTCCCACATGCAGCCCAGCGCCGGATGGGTAGGGGAACATGTCCAAGGAATAAAATTTAGGACGAAGAGGATCTATTTCGGCAGTATAGGTGCCTTGTTCACTCCACTTTCCCTGCCATTTTTTTTCTATTTCCCTAAAGTTGTACTCCGCCATGGTGTTTGTTTCGGTTGCTTGCTATCAATAATCCTGCAAAAATAGAAAAATTAGATGGGTTTTGTAGTTCCCTTTCTTTCTTCTGCCCAACCCTTAATTTAGCCTTTCCTCATTTTTTTTAATTCTCATGCTAATTTTTGGTAGATTAATCCCTTCAAACTTAATTTTCGCATGGTACAGAAACTCTCATTAACCCTTGCCTTAGTCGCTGGAATCTGTTTTTCAGCCGTATCCCAAAAGAAATTCACCCCCAAGCAAATCGAAGCCCTAAAAGCGGAGGTGTCTAGCATCGTCGAAGCCAATCACAAGCAAAGCCAAGTGATGGTAGATAAGGTATTCAGTTTTGCCGAGCTGGGTTTTCAAGAAGTGGAATCCTCCAAGTACCTCACGGGCATCTTGGAGAAACAAGGTTTCAAAATCGAGCGGGGTGTTTCGGGCATTCCCACAGCTTGGTTTGCCACTTGGAGCAATGGTCCTGGGCCTATCATCGCGCTGGGATCTGATGTAGACAACATTCCGAAAGCTTCTCAGTATCCAGGAGTAGCGTTTTATAAGCCCATAGTAGAAGGTGCCCCTGGCCACGGAGAAGGACATAATGCGGGTATTCCACTCAACATCACTGCTGCACTTGCAGTGAAGCAACTGATGGAGCGGGAGCAAATTGGAGGTACGCTAATCCTTTGGCCAGGAATTGCCGAAGAGTTGGTGGCAGCCAAGGCTTGGTTTGCTCGCGACGGCAAGTTTGACGGCGTAGACCTGTGTATTTTTACCCACGTGGCCAATAACCTCGGCGTAAGCTGGGGGCAGGCAACAGGTACCGGATTAATTTCTGTAGAATACACCTTTTCTGGAGATGCAGCGCATTCAGCAGGCGCTCCTTGGAGAGGCAAAAGTGCTGCTGACGCCACAGAACTGATGAATATAGGGTGGAACTATAAACGAGAGCACCTGCATCCGCTCAAAAGATCTCACTCGGTAATTACGGATGGCGGGGACCAACCCAATGTGGTTCCTTCAAAAGCATCCATTTGGTACTACTTCCGAGATGTAAACTACAACGGCATCATGGAAATGTATGCCCAAGCAAATGACATTGCCAAGGGTGCTGCCTTGATGACTGGGACGACCATGACTTCCAAGGTGCTGGGAACAGCCTGGCCACGTCACTTCAATAAGGTGATCGCTGAAAAAATGTATCAGAATATTCAAAAGGTAGGCCTACCAGCTTGGGATGAAAATGACCTTGCATTGGCTAAGGCAGTGCAGCGGGAATTGGGAGTCAAAGAAGAGGGGATGCCCACTAAGTTGGATGAATTGGGAGTACCGGTGAAGGAGCCTATTTCTGGAGGATCAGATGATATCGGTGATGTGTCTTGGGTAGTGCCTACCGTGACCTTGCGTTTTCCTTCCAATATTCCTGGACTTCCTGGACACCACTGGAGCAATGCGATTGCCATGGCTACGCCGATTGCTCATAAAGGGGTTACGGCTGGTGCCAAGGCAGAAGCGATGACCATTTTGGATTTTTTGCTGCAGCCGGAATTGGTGACACAGGCTTGGGATTACTTCAAGAATGTGCAAACCAAGGAGGAAACTTACAAGCCGATGATTACGAAGGAGGATGCACCTCCAATCTATTTGAACCGTGAGATCATGAATCGTTTCCGTCCTGAATTGGAGAAGTTTTATTTCGACGAAACCAAGTACGGGACTTATTTGGAGCAGTTGGGAGTAACTTACCCTACCGTCAAAAAGCAATAGATTCTACTAAAGGATTTTATTTTTCCACCTTTCTATGGAAAATTCACCTTCTCTTCAGCTCCGTGAGGCCAGCCTTGCGGAGCTGTTTTGGTTACACGAACGGATCGCTGAGTTCCCCGGAAAAGCCTCCCTTTCATTTTACGAGGAGCGCTTGAGGCATCGGTTATCACTTGCCCTGGTAGCGCTCTGGGATGGGGAATTGGCTGGATTTAAGGTAGGTTACCAAAGTGACCTACCCGAGCAGTTTTATTCTTGGATGGGAGGGGTGCGGCCTGAGTTTCGGAGAAAAGGAATTGCCACTGCCTTAGCAGTTGAGCAGGAAAGATGGGCCAAGGAAGCGGGATTTCGATCGGTATTTTTTAAGACCCGCAACCGCTTTCCGGGGATGATTCAGTTTGGAATTGAGCGAGGCTTTAAGGTAGTCGACCTCCTTCCTAAGGGAGGTGTGGAAGATTACCGAATCGTGATGAGCAAGGAATTGTAAGAGTCTCCTTTTGAAAAAATGCTTGAAGCACTCAACAATTTCGTACTTCGTACCTCGTACCTCTTATTTAAATTTATCCTTCCATAATTATCGCTTACCTTTGTGCCCTACTAGCGGTCGAATCACCCGCTTTACCAAAAATTCAGATGACAGCACACGAACAGGTAGCCTCAGGGCTACAGCTTCCACTCATGGAGGCTTTTTACACCATTCAAGGAGAAGGACGATTTTCTGGCCATGCCGCGTATTTCATACGGCTCGGTGGCTGTGATGTAGGTTGCGTCTGGTGCGATGTAAAGGAAAGTTGGGAGGCCGGAAAGTGGCCGATCGTATCCATCGAAGAACTAGTAGCAGGTGCGCTTTCCTACCCAGGAAGATTGGTTGTAATCACTGGAGGAGAACCTTTGCTTTACAATTTGGATCCCCTAACTCTGTTGTTGAAGTCCAATGGCTTTGCTATTCACCTGGAGACCTCCGGTGCACATTCGTTCTCGGGTAAATTTGACTGGGTGTGCTTCTCTCCCAAAAAATTCAAAAAACCGCATCCTTCTATTTATGCCGTTGCCGACGAGTTGAAGGTGGTCGTCTATCATCCCAGTGATCTATCCTTTGCTGAAGAGCATGCTGTTTTGGTCAACGAGGCTTGTGAGCGAAGGCTGCAACCGGAGTGGAGTAAAGCATCCGAACGGCTTCCTGAATTGATTGGGTACATAAAAAACCATCCCCATTGGAAAATATCGCTACAAACGCATAAATTTATGGATATACCCTAATCCATGCGTAAGTATCTCCTTCTTCTACTTTTGTTTTGGGTGGCTTTCCAAGCCAAATCACAATCGTATACGGTAGTAGACGGGAGAGCAATCAAACTTTTTAAGGAGGGAGAAATGCTGCTTACCCTCAAAAATTACCCAGAAGCCTTACTCAAATTTCAAGGAGCCCTTGCTCGGGACGATAAATTTTTGGAAGCCTACCAAAAGGCAACCCAACTCTTAATCACCCTAAGGAGATTTCAGGAAGCAGAGGCACTTGCAAAGCAAGGAAAATCGCGATTAGTCCCTGTAAACAAGATGTATGGGGTTGATTTTGGTTGGCTTTTATCCAATATCTATTTGAGGCAAGGCCGATTTGAGGAGGCGGTTGCGGAATTCCAAACGGTTGAACAACAAGCAACCTCATCTTTCAAAATAGGAGGGTATTTTCTTGAGATGAAGAAGAAAATAGATTTTGTAGGGAATCAGCTTCCTCAGAAAAAAGACATTGAAAAGGAGATTTTACCAGCTCCAATCAATGGTTTTGCCTTACAGTATTTCCCAGTATTGACTGCGGATGGGAAGCAGCTTTTTTTTACGCGGCGGGGGGGCACGTCTGCAATTGATAAAGAGGATATTTTTATCTCCCAGCAGGTGTCTTTAACCGAATGGACTTCTCCAGAGGGGATTTCTTCCAAGATAAACTCATCCTACAATGAAGGTACTTGCTCGGTAACAGCAGATGGTAATTTCTTGATTTTCACCTCTTGTGATGCGCCAGACAGTCAAGGTAGTTGTGACCTCTACAGTGTCGAGAAAGTTGAAGGAGAATGGCAATCTCCAAGTAACATGGGGACAAAAATAAATTCTTCATTTTGGGATTCCCAGCCTTCACTTTCCGCGGATGGGCGCATGTTATTTTTTTCTTCTGACAGGAGGGGAGGTTTTGGTGGCAACGATATTTGGTATGCAGTTCGAAAAGCCGATGGCACCTGGTCGGAATCAAAAAATATGGGTGCTCCAATCAACACCCCAAAAGATGAAATTTCTCCTTTCTTATTTTTCAACAATGAAACCTTGTTTTTTGCTTCGGATGGACATTTGGGGTTGGGGGGCATGGATATTTTTTTATCTCGTATTTCGGAAGGGAAATTTCAGGAGCCTGAAAACTTAGGGCTTCCAATCAATGATCATTCAGATCAAGTAGCCTTATTTATCACAGCTCAAAAAGATTACGCATACTATTCGGAATTGACTACGGGCAATGGCCAAAGTGACAGGGCGTATTTGTACCGATTTAAGTTTCCTAAAGAAATTGAAATAGGAGAAAATTTAACGGTTACAGGCGGGCAAGTGGTTCATGCCAAAACGGGTGAACCGATTTCAGCAAGCCTTTCATTGGTTTCCTTGTCAAATGACAGTACGCGATATCAGTTTCAATCCAATGGACAAAATGGGGCCTTTTTGATGCTTTACCCAGATCAGGCTGCAGCTGGCCTTTATGTGGAGAAACAAGGGTTCTTGCCTAAGATTTACAATGTGGATCGAGATTCAATCAAAAATGTAAAAGACTTGAAAGTGGAGTTGGTCCCCATTGCTTCGGGTGAAGAGTTTGTGTTTGAAAACGTATTTTTTGATTTTGATAGTTTTGAATTGAAGCAGGAATCTTTGAGTTCACTCCGACGACTGCATCGCTTTCTGCGGGAGAATTCCAAGGTGTCTATTTTGATCACTGGGCATACCGATAACCTAGGCTCGGATGAATACAACCTCAAGTTAAGTTTACAACGAGCACAGAGCGTCCAAGATTACTTGATTAAAGAGGGAGTCAAGCCAGATCGGATAAAAGTAGCTGGGAAGGGTTTCCGAGAACCGATGCTACCCAATTCCAATGCTTCCAATCAGGCTAAAAATCGCAGGATTACAGTGTCTGTTCAGTAAATAGGTTAAAATTTTACAAAATCTATAAAATGAATATAAGATTAGTATAAATTCAATCTATATAATCTTCTATTTTTCAAAAATTCATTTTTACATAAGCGTCCATTGAGCACTGGAAAGGTGGCGTTAACCCCAATTTGAGTAAACTTAGAAAAATAGAGAAAAAAGTAAAAGTCTACCGAAATTGCAATTTTTTTATCCACTCATCCTTTATTTTTTCCAAATTGTTAAAAAAAAATTCAAAAAATTAACTTTTGTTAACATTATGAAAATCCAAATAATGAGGTGTTTGCATTCCGTCAGACCCTTCAAACAACATTATATTTGGAATTTTTATAAATAACAGGTTTTAAGGCTAGCTTCTGACTTAAACTTTTCCATCTTTTTTGGTGTCTTGAATTTGAGTTATTCCGTTTTTCGGGATATTATTGAGTTTATAAAACTAAAAATTAACCAATATGAGGAAAATTTTACTTCTAGGACTCACGCTCTTTTTGGTAAATGCGATGGCATTTGCTCAAGGTCGCGTGATCACCGGTACCGTCACTTCCACAGAAGATGGTTTGGGCGTACCAGGTGCAACAGTTCTGGTAAAGGGAACGACCATTGGTACTGCCACAGACATTGATGGTAAGTATACAATTAATGTCCCTGCCGGAAGCAATGTATTAGTTTTCACGTTTGTGGGACTAACTTCTCAGGAGGTAAACATTGGCAACAGATCCATGATCAACGTGGCTTTGGAGTCGGATGTGACCGCCTTGAGTGAGGTGATTGTAACAGGATATGGCACGCAGCCAAAGCGTGAAGTGACCGGTGCGGTTTCTTCCGTAAAAGGAGATGCGATTCAAAACCTTCCTTTACAGTCTTTTGACCGTGCGCTACAAGGACGTGCATCGGGTGTACAAGTTAGATCTTCTAACGGTCTCCCAGGTGGTGCAGTTAACATCCGTATTCGTGGTGTAGGCTCTATCAACGCTGGTAACGAACCGCTATTTATCGTGGATGGTGTACAGTTAAACAACCAGTCTAACGCAGCCTTTACCCAGTCTAACCCACTTGCTTTCTTGAACCCGAACGACATCGAGTCCATGGAGATCTTGAAAGATGCAGCTTCTGCTGCGATCTACGGTTCCCAGGCTGCAAACGGGGTAGTAATTATCACTACCAAAAAGGGTAAGCAAGGAAAAGCGAAATTTGAATTCAATGCCTTCTCTGGAGAAACTCAGCCGATGAAGTTCTTGGACATCCTTAGTGGTCCTGAATGGTATGGCATGCGAAGAGATGCTTTTATCAATTCTGGAGTTGCAAACCCTGAAGCCAATGCTTTGAGCAATATGGGTCGTCTTCCATCCAACTGGACAACCCTTACAAGACCAGCTTTGGATGCACTAGGTTTGGCTTTGCCAACCTACGACTGGCAGCGTGAAGTAATGGGCGCAGGTAAATTGAATAACTACGAGATGTCAGTATCTGGTGGTGATGAGAAGACTACCTTCTTCCTATCTGGTTCTTACAACTATCAGCAAGCTTCTTTTAAGCCAGTTGACTTTGAAAGAGGTACCGTAAGAATTGCCTTGACACACCAAGCTACAAAGCGTTTGAGCATCGAGACCAACATGAACCTGTCTACGTTTCAGCAGAATGTTCCGTTTGCAGTAGAAGGTTCTTTCTTGGGAAGCCCAGCGTTTTCTGCATCTGCAGTATTGCCGCACAATGCGATTTACAAGGAGGATGGAACCTACAACACAGCAATCGCTGGGGTTTTGGGACAGAACGTGGTGTTGGTAAATGCTTACAACTCTGGTTTGCAGCGAACCAATACTGCAGTGGGTAACTTGATTACCAACTACAAAATTGCGAAAAATTTAACTTTCCGTTCTTTGTTTGGTTTGGATTACCGACTTCTGCAGGGTGACAACTACCGTGATCCACGTACTCCAGATGGAGCAGGTGTAATTGGTAGAAGTTCCGTACAGTCAGATTGGAGAACTCGTTTCATCACGACTCAGACCTTGAACTGGAACAAAACCTTCAACGGTGTACACAACGTGTCTGCCCTTGCAGGTGTGGAATACCTTTCTGAAACAAGAGAAGGAATCTCTGGTGCAGGTATCGGCTTCCCAACTTTCCAGTTTAGAACCATCCAATCTGCTGCTACTCCAGAATCCATCACTGGCTTCTGGACAGGATACAGAAGAGCATCTGCTTTTTCTTCTGTAAACTATGATTTCAAAAAGAAATATTTGGTTACTGTAACTGCACGTTACGACGGATCTTCTCGATTCGGTACCGAAAACCGCTACGGCTTGTTCCCATCAGTTCGTGTAGGATGGAGCTTGGTAGAGGAAGAGTTCTTGAAAAATTCTAGCACCATCTCTGAAATGAAGTTTAGAGCTTCTTACGGTTTGACAGGTAATGACCAAATCGGAAACTTTGACGCCAGAGGCCTTTATGGTGGTGGTGGTAACTACTCCGGTAGTGCAGGTATCGTTCCTTCCTCTTTGGCCAACCTTGGTCTAAGCTGGGAGACTAACAATACCTTAAACTTGGGTATTGACTATGGATTCTTCGAAAACAGAATCACGGGTTCGATTGATGCTTTTGATAGAAGAACTAAGGACTTGCTTTTGAGCCAGCCTATTCTTTGGATCAACGGTTTTAGCGGTATCTCCAATAACGTAGGAGAGCTTCAGAACAGAGGTCTTGAATTTGAATTGTCTACTGTGAACATTGATAAGGGCGGTTTCCGTTGGAATTCCAGCTTCAACATCACGAAGATTGACAACCAAATTGTAAGCTTGTACAGCGGATTGAAGTTCCTTCCAGCCAACCCAGGCATCGCCGTAGGTCAGCCAGTAGGTAGATCAGGTGAAGGTGCTGTATTTGCGGCAGAGTATGCAGGGGTCAACCCAGCTACTGGTCGTCCAATGTGGTACGACATCAACGGTAACATTACTTACCTACCGCTTGCTGCAGACAGAAAATACCTAGGATCAAGCTTAGGAACTGTATTTGGTGGTTTGAACAATACCTTCACTTACAAAGGATTTGAATTTACCACCTTCTTTACCTACGAATACGGAGGTATTGGTGGTGATGGTCAGTATGGCTTCTTGAGAGAAAATGGTACTCGACTAACTTTGAATGCGCTTAGTGAAGTAAACGACAGATCATGGAGGACCCCAGGTCAGATCACGGATATCCCAAGAAACGTGACTACCAACGGTGGTAACGAAACTAGAGGAGCAAGTAGAAACTCAGGATCTGCAGCCTTGTTGAAGTACGACTTTATCCGTCTATCTCAATTGACCTTAGCGTACAGCTTCAAGCCGAGCTTGGTCAGCAGAATTGGTCTTTCCCGTGCACGTATCTACATGCAAGGAGTGAACTTGTGGACCTACACAGATTATCCTGGCTATGACCCAGAATTTACTGGAGCAGGTACAGGTCAGGTTCCTTTGACCAAGAGTTATACACTTGGTGTACAAATCGGATTCTAATCACCAAAAGGAAAAAAAACTATGAAATTAATCAATAAAGCTCTCTTATCTCTCGCACTTACAGGTTCCTTACTGGTAAGTTCTTGCGATAGCTTGCTTCAGGTAGATCCAAGACAGTCCATCGATGCCGATGGTGCCTTGAACACCCCTGATGCAATGAATGCGGCGCTCAACTCGGTATATTCCAAATTGAGGTCTGCGAGAATTTACGGTCGTGACCTATTTGCAGTATCTGATGCCTTGGCCGACGTAGGACAAACTACCTCTAACTCAGGTCGTTTGATTGGAGAAAATAACAACCAACCTGGTGCTCACTTCGGTACCTGGCAAACCGCCTACGCGGCTATCAACGAGGCCAACCTTATCTTGGATGGTCTGTCAGGTGTAGAAGGTGCCTCTGCAGCTCAACTCGCACGTTGGGAAGGTGAAGCGAAGTTTCTAAGAGGTTTGTACTACTTTGATTTGGTAAAGGTCTACTCGTATATTCCAACGGCAATATTCGAACCAGGTGTTATCGGTCAAGGAGGTATTCCGGTAGTGACAGAAGGGGTGATCACCTCAGGTGTTGCTTTGAGCCGTCAAACCCCAAGATCAACGATCAACGAAGTGTACACTCAGATCTACAAGGATTTGGAAGATGCAAAACGTTTGTTGGCTACTGGTAGAGGTGTACAATACGGTTCTGGTGCTGCAGCTTCTGCCTTGCTTTCTCGAGTAGCCTTGTACAGAGGCGATTGGGCTAAAGTAGTGTCTGAATCAACTACCGCCTTGGCAAGTAACGTAGGGACTGTTCTTTCAGGATCAGCTTACGTGAACGGCTGGAGAGCTCCAGTGAATCCAGAGTCTATGTTCGAGGTGCGTTTTGCCTTGGCTGAAGAGTCTATCGGGGTAAACGAATCGCTACAGTCTACCTACACTGCATTGCTTAATTTGACCAATAAGAATTCTCAGGGCGGATGGGGTGATTTCATCCCAAATGCTCGAATCCGTGGATTCTTTGGCCTTACTGCTTTGCAAACTGGGAATCCAGCTACGGATAACAATAACTGGGACGTCACTCGTAATGCAGACGTTAGAGCGCAATTGTTTACAACCGGTAATACCGTGCGTGGTGCTGGTCGTCAAATTGAGAACACGAAGTTCATGTCTAAGTCCGGTTTCGCCTATGCAGACAACGTTCCGGTAATCCGTAAGTCAGAGATGCACTTGAACCGTGCAGAAGCAAACTACCAATTGAAGAATGAAACTGCTGCGCTAACCGAATTGAATGCCTTCAAGGCATTGAGAGGCTTACCTGCAGTGACCTTGGCTGGAAATGCTCTTTTGGAAGAAATTCTTTTGGAAAGAATGAAAGAGTTTATAGGTGAAGGCCAACGTTTCTTTGACTTGAAGCGCTATGGAAGAGCTATTGTGAAAACAACTCCTGCGGTAAACCTAGCCTTTGACGACTTCAAAATCTTGCCTCCAATTCCTCAGCGTGAGGTGGATGGTAATCCTAATATTAAACAAAACAGAGGCTACTAAAATCAGAAATTATGAAAAAGTTATTTTCGCTATTCGCTCTGGCCTTAGTTCTTGGATTCTCTTCTTGCATTGAGCAAAACTACCCTGTTTGGGAAGATCATGTAGTTGAGTTTCAGGATGCCGTGGACCGTGCACCACTTGCTGGTCAGGTCTATCCAAGAATTACAGTGGCTAACACTGTTGGTACTGTAAACCTTCGTGTCAACCTAGTTGGTTCACACAGACCTTCTGACGAAATCATTACCTACTCGGTGGTGGCTGACGGTACTACCGCTGCGGCAGGAAGAGATTATGTAGCTTCTGGTTCCTTGACTATCCCTGCTGGATCCAGCTTTGGTACATTGACTGTCAATGTGGTCAACACTGGAAAAATTGGTGGATCTGTGGACTTGTTACTTCAGTTAGTAGGTAACGATGAAGTAGGTAATAGTGCCAACTACAACAAGGTTCAGATTCGAATTACCCGATAATCCCAAGTTGGATATCTGTTAATTCTTCTTTAAAAGACCGGATTTATCCGGTCTTTTTTTTTACTTTGACGCATGAAAAAAATTCTCGCACTTTCCCTCTTTATCGGGTTTTTGCTCCCGATGAGTTCCTTTGCACAAATGGCCTTACTTCGTGACAATGGAACAGGCATGCCGATTACAGCCAATCCTTTCCTTGGTGTCAAAGGGTCGGCCTATTTCGATGAGTTTAACAAAGGCATCATTTACCTTGCTACAGGACAAAAAGTAGAAGGTTTGCCTATTGCATTAAACGCCTATAGCAATACCTTGGAGTACAAATTGGAAGGAAAACTTTTCGCTTATACACCTGATAAGGTAACTGGCTTTTCTTATCTGCCAGAAGTGGGTGGAAGTGAATACACCAGCGCTTATGTGGTTCCAACCCTTAAAACGAGACGTTTTTTGAAAATTCTAGAAAAGGGAACTTATACGCTGCTCTTCCATGGGTACAAGACCATGACAGATGATCCTTCCGCCACCTACGGTGCGCAGGCGGCAAAGGTGTTTCAAGATCAAGAGGAGTACTTTGTTGTAGTGAACGAAAAAGTGATACTGATGAAAAATAAAGAAAAGGATTTACAGCAAATCTTTGGTACAGAGCTAGCCAAAGCCACGGCATTCATCAAATCGGAACGGATCGATTTCAAAAAATCAGAGGACCTTAAGACCTTGATTCGTCACATGAACCAAAACTAACCTGTACAAAAAAGTTACATCTAAAGTCTCCCAAGATCATTGGGAGACTTTTTTTGTGGCTAGGGCTGAACTCTTTAATTGTATCCCTTGAGAATAAGGTTTGAAGTTCAATTAGGTGAGCTGTTGACCGTGGACTTCGTCCGTGGACGATTATCCACAGTTTTTAATAAAAATATTGAGCTACTAGTTTGACTGCAAAAATTCTTTTTTATTCCATTTGATCTGCGGAATTTTTCTATAAAATCTGCGGTAAACTTTTTTTCACGCAGATCTCCACGGAAAAAACACGCTGATTTTTCCCAATGATTGAAACTAGGGGTTATGAATTCGGTCACTCCTACGGAGTTCTGGGGTTGCAATTCATTTAATCAACTAGGCTAGATCCGAAGGCACCTGTTCCGTGCGCCGCGGCGTACGGGATCTTTACAATCTGATTATCCACGGTCATTAACTGTTATATTCAGTCAACGGCATCATTGCGGATAATCATCTATTTTTTTTACTTTTGTGCCTTAGTCCACTCATGACATGATTTACGTTTCGCGAAAGGAACATTTTAATGCTGCGCACAAGCTTTGGAATCCCAACTGGTCTGATGCCAAAAATTTCGAGGTATTTGGTCCATGCGCCAATGTAAATTGGCATGGCCATAATTTTGAATTGATTGTGACGGTCAAAGGGGAGCCAGATCCAGAAACAGGATTTGTGGTGGATTTGAAAGCGCTTAGCGAGCTAACACGTCAGCTGGTGATTGATCGGGTGGATCACAAAAACCTGAACATGGATGTAGACTTTATGGCTGGTAAAATGGCAAGTTGTGAAGTCTTGGTCATGGAATTTTGGAAAATTTTAGCCCCAGCGGTAAAAGAAATTACACCTAAAGGAGCTTTGTACAAGTTGACCTTGTACGAAACCCCACGGAATTTTGTAGAATACCTGGGTGAGTAAGGGTATTATCTAGTTTTGTTTTTGGGAAGTAGGCCGAATCGCCTACTTTTATTTTTAGTTCAGCAGCTCGCAAAGTGAAAAAAATCTATATCATTTCCGGAGAACGATCAGGGGACATGCATGCATCCAATTTGGTAGCGGCCATGAAATCCTTGGATCTCAACCTGCAATTTCGAGGTATGGGTGGGCAGTACTCCAAAGATGTTGGCGTCCACTTGGCTTTAGACTATTCAGCAGTATCCTTAATGGGTTTTATCGAGGTGATTTTTGGCTTTCGAAAGGTGTTGAAAGCCTTGTCTTTAGTCAAAAAAGACTTGCTTGCTTTTCAAGCAGATGCTGTCATTCTTGTAGATTTTGGAGGGTTCAACATGAAGATTGCGGCATTCGCAAAGGAGCATGGAATTCCTGTGCATTATTACATTCCTCCGAAGGTTTGGGCCTGGAATCAAAAGCGAGCATTGACTCTAAAAGCAATTACGGATCAGGTGTATGCGATTCTACCTTTTGAGCCAGCCTTCTTTTCTAAATTTGGCATACAAGTGCATTACGTAGGGAATCCTTTACTTGATGAGATTAAGAAATTTTCTCCGCACGACTTTTTTTACCAAAAAAATGAGTTGTCCTACAAACCCATAGTGGCCTTACTGCCCGGTAGTAGAGTGCAAGAAGTAAATGCCATGTTGGCAAAAATGATTGCCTTAGTACCCGATTTTCCTCAGGTTCAATTTGTGGTAGCTGGGGTAGATAGCCTACCAGCAGCTACTTATGAATTGGCCCAAGTGAAAGGAATCAAAGTGATTTACAACCAAACTTACGATTTGCTTTCCCACGCCACTGCTGCGGTGGTGACTTCGGGGACGGCCACCTTGGAAACAGCGCTTTTCAAAGTGCCGCAGTTGGTGGTTTATAAAACTTCCTGGATTTCCTATCAAATAGGGAAGCGATTGATTCGGGTGCCCTACATTTCGCTGCCCAACCTGATTGCAGACAAACAGGTAGTTCGGGAGTTGATCCAAGATGATTTTTCAGCGGAAATGCTACGAAAAGAGCTGGTGAGGCTTATGTCTGACCTGGAATATCGAATGGAGATACAAGCCGGTTATGAGTTGATTCGGGAACGAATAGGGGAGCAGCAAGCCTCAAATCAAGTAGCAAACCTTATCCTGGAAGCGATGGAAAAAAAATAAACCCCGAAGAAATCGGGGTTTTGATTTTAAGCTACCTGTAATTGCTTGAATTTGGAGGTGTCGAATTTGGACCTTGCGTAGGATTCATCGATGTTTAAATTGGTGATGCTGCTGTCGGAAGGTATATCGTACATGGCGTCTGTGACGATGGCCTCACAAATCGACCGAAGTCCGCGAGCACCTAGATTGTATTCCACCGCTTTATCTACAATAAAATCCAAAGCACCTTCCTCAAAAGTTAAGGCAACACCCTCCATAGCCATCAGTTTTGCATATTGCTTCACGAGCGCATTTTTGGGTTCTGTAAGAATACGCTTGAGGGTATCTTTATGCAGCGGATCCAAATGCGTGAGCACTGGAAGTCTACCAATCAATTCAGGAATGAGCCCAAATGCTTTGAGGTCTTGAGCAGTGACGTACTGGAGCAAGTTGTCACGATCAGCCGTCAAACCTGAAGCTGAAGAGTTGAAGCCCATGGGCTGGGTATGGAGTCGTTTCCCAATGTGTCTAGCGATTCCGTCGAAGGCACCCCCACAAATGAAGAGGATGTTTTCGGTATTTACCGCAATCATTTTTTGATCTGGATGCTTTCGTCCACCTTGAGGTGGAACATTTACTACCGTTCCTTCTAGAAGCTTCAAAAGTGCTTGTTGCACGCCTTCCCCGCTCACATCACGAGTGATGGATGGGTTATCCGATTTACGCGCAATTTTATCGAGTTCGTCAATGTAGACAATCCCTCTTTCTGCTTCCTCTACTTTATAGTCTGCTGCTTGCAGTAATCGAGTTAGAATGCTTTCAACATCTTCACCTACGTAGCCTGCCTCTGTGAGTACAGTCGCATCTGCGATGCAAAAAGGAACTTCTAGGATTTTGGCTAGTGTTTTTGCTAGGTAGGTTTTGCCTGTTCCTGTGTCACCCACCATGATGATGTTTGATTTTTCAATCGTCACCTCATCAGCTTCTTGCTTTTGGTCCAAGCGCTTGTAATGGTTGTACACTGCTACGGTAAGCACCTTTTTTGCATCTTCTTGACCGATTACATAGTGATCTAGGTATTCGGTAAGTTCCTTTGGTTTTTTGAGTTTTAAAGTAGGTTTGGAACTAGCTTTCTTGTTCTTCTTGTCCTCACCAACAATTTCAAAGGCTTGTTCAATGCAGAAGTTACAGATATGGGCGGAGATGCCCGCCACCAATACATCTACATCTTTTTTATTTCTACCGCAAAAGGAGCAAGTGGTTTGAGCCATTAGGTGGTTTTTTTAATGAGTACCTCATCAATTAAGCCGTATTCTTTTGCTTCTGGGGCTCTCAACCAGTAATCTCGATCTGAATCTTTTTCAATTTCTTCAAAAGATTTACCCGTATGGTTGGCTAAGATTTGATAGAGCTCTTGGCGCATTGCTAGGATAAGTTTAAGGGAAATCTCCATGTCTGTAGATTGGCCTTGCATGCCGCCAGAGGGCTGGTGAATCATCACACGAGCATGCTTTAATGCAGAGCGTTTATCTTTTGCACCACCTGCCAACAGGACTGCTCCCATAGAGGCAGCAATGCCGGTACAAATAGTAGCCACATCTGGGCCAATGTATTGCATGGTGTCGTAGATACCAAGGCCAGCAGTTACAGAGCCACCCGGGCTATTGATGTAAAGGAGTACATCTTTCTTAGAATCTACTGATTCCAAGAAAAGGAGTTGCGCTACAATAATATTGGCAATATGGTCGTCTACGCCAGTGCCTAGAAAAATGATTCGATCCATAATCAATCTAGAGAAGACGTCGATTTCTCTAAAATTCTGTGGACGTTCTTCAATTACTGAGCGGGTCATATTTTCAATATGTGCCGTATATTGGTCAAATGCCGTACCACTAACACCTTGGTTGTGAATGGCATATTTTCTAAATTCTTCCTTGTTGATCATGTCTTGGTTTTTTCTAGGAGACAAAACTAAAAAAGTCCTTTAAAAAAGGACTTTTCAATATAGTTCATAATTCGATTACTTGTCCAAAAGTTCCTTGAATTCATCAATCGATAAATTTTTATCGGTCATCTTTATCTTCTCTTGTATGAAGGCAAGTACTTTTTCATTTTGTACTGAAGTCATCAAATTCATGTAATTCTGGCCTTCGTTTCCTTTCAGGTAGTTGTCTACAAACAAATCCATGCTGGATTCCATTTGTGCACCCAATCCGGAAGAAGCGAATTGCTCACGGATCATTTCCTTCGTTTTCTCAATCACATCTGCATGCTCAGCCTGAATGGAATTTTCCTTGGCAACTTGGTTGGAAATTAAAGACCAAGAAAGTTGTTTGGCGTAAATTGGATAATCAGATTCTACCTCAGCTTCGGTAACTTTTCCTTCGTTTGCCTTGATCAACCATTCTTTTAGGAATGCATCAGGAAGTGATAGGTTTGTTGTGTCAACAATCAATTTCTTTAGTTCTTCTTCTGTGAAGACCTTCGATTCTTTGTCATAACTACCCTGAAGTGTTTCTTTTACTTTCTCTTCAAACTCCTTTTTAGATTTCACTTGATCAGGACCGAAGATTTTATCGAAGAATTCTTGGTTGAGTTCAGCCTTCGCTTTTCTATTGATGTTTTTTACCACAAAGCTATAGCCACCCATTGCAGCATCTCCTTCTTCATCCGAGAATCCAAAGCCCGCAATCCATTCGTCTTTTTTGATATCCTTGGCATTAAATTCAACTACTGCATCCTTGCTTAAGCCTACAAACTTTCCTGCTAATTTTTTAGAAAGTTTCGCAGTATCTAGAGATAGAGTTTTTGAAAAATCAGTTTCAGAGGCCTTCAAATCTCCGTAGATAAAATCAGAAGCTTCGGAAACCTCTGGATTAGTACTCTCTCCATATTGAGACGTGAGGTTTTGAATGGTCTCATCAATCAATTTTTGGTCAACTTTGATGCTGTATTTTGTACCCTTTACCTTCTGGTCAAGTTGCACCTGGATTGACTCTATGAAACCGATTTTATATTCGAATTCGAAATCTTTTTGACTTTTCCAATCAATTGATTCTTCTACTTTTTCAACTGGAAGCGGTTCACCCAAAACCTTAAAAGTTTGTTCTTTCAAGTAGTTGTTAAGTGATTCGCCCAAAATGGTATTTATTTCTTCTACGAGTAGGGATACGCCATACATGCTTTTTACCATGGTTACAGGCGCTTTTCCTGGGCGAAAGCCTCGAATCACAGCCTTTTTGGCGTAGTCTTTAAGTTTAGCATCAACCTTAGGTTGATAATCTGCCTCAATAAGCTTAATTTTAATTGAAGCTTGATTTGCGGTGTGCTTGTCTACTGTAATTTCCAAAGTATGTTCAATTAATTGGTGTTGAATTAAAAACCCCCAATCTCTTTCCTACAGGGTAGGTGAGGGATTGAGGGCTAGTAGGGTGCGGATAGAGGGACTCGAACCCCCATGCCTCGCGGCGCTAGATCCTAAGTCTAGTGCGTCTACCAATTTCGCCACATCCGCATGTGACCAAAGGGAAAACAAAAACTCATTTCCAATTGTGGATGCAAAGGTAAAGACATATTCTAATTTACTGCAAGGCATTGAAAAAAAAATCTAAAAAATGTGGAATTCTGTTCCAATACCTGTCAAATTTGAACTCAAATAAAATCGCAAATGATCCAAGCTGATGTAGCGGAAGAGCGGAATGAAATCCTCAAACGATACCGTAGGTTGCTCCGACAAGCAAAGCCTATTTTGAAATCGGGAGATACCAAGCTGATTAAGAAGGCCTTTACGATTTCATTGGAGGCGCACAAAGACATGCGTCGGAAGTCGGGTGAACCTTACATCTATCATCCTCTCGAGGTGGCGTTGGTATGTGTGGAGGAGATTGGTTTGGGGACCACTTCCATTATTTCTGCCTTGCTGCACGATGTAGTGGAAGATACCGATCTTGAGTTAGAGGACATTGAGCGTGATTTTGGATACAAGGTCATGACTATTATTGATGGCCTGACCAAAATTTCTGGAGTATTCGAGTACGGAAGTTCCCAGCAAGCGGAGAATTTCAGGAAGATGTTGCTCACGCTTTCAGATGATGTTCGTGTGATTTTGATCAAGTTGGCAGATCGACTAAATAACATGCGGACTTTGGGAAGCATGCCCCGCAATAAGCAGTTGAAAATTGCATCTGAGACCATGTATTTGTACGCGCCCTTGGCACACCGTCTAGGGCTATATGCCATCAAATCAGAGCTAGAAGATTTATTTTTGAAATATACCGACACCGATGCTTACAAGGATATTGTTCATAAAATCAACGAATCAAAAAGTTACCGCAATAAATTCATCAAAAGCTTCATCCAGCCGGTAGAAGATGAATTGATTCGTCAGGGATTTCGATTTACGATTAAGGGGCGACCCAAGTCCGTCTATTCTATTTTTAATAAAATGAAAACGCAGGGCATTCCTTTTGAGGAGGTGTTTGACCTGTTTGCCGTACGAATTATCTTGGATAGCGAGCTGGACAACGAGAAAGCGGATTGTTGGCAGGCCTATTCCATTGTGACTGATTTTTATCGGCCTAATCCCAA
>JBILBQ010000184.1:0-2725 GCA_044353615.1 Algoriphagus sp.
TAATGGCCTTGAGTTCGGCCTTCAAGGCGGTAGAAATAGCCAATCCTTCAATGAACTCGGCTAAGGAGGCCTGTGTGATTTTTGAATTCGTTCGAGTCAAATCGCGCAAGGCTTCGTAAGGTTTGGGATAGCCTTCTCTTCGCAAAATCGTCTGAATCGCTTCTGCGACTACTGCCCAGTTTTCCTCCAAATCCGCATCAATCGCCCCACGGTTCAACTCCAATTTACCCAAACCTTTTTGGAGAGACTCCAAGGAAATCAGCATATGTGCCAGTGGAAGGCCGACTACCCGAAGTACGGTGCTGTCGGTAAGGTCTCGCTGCAATCTAGAGATGGGAAGCTTTGCTGCCAAGTGCTCCAGAAGTGCATTGGCAATGCCGAGGTTACCTTCCGCATTTTCAAAATCAATGGGATTGACCTTATGTGGCATGGCGGAGGATCCTACCTCGCCAGCTTTGATTTTTTGCTTGAAATAGTTCATCGCTACATACTGCCACACGTCTTTGGAGAGGTCTAGCAAAATCGTATTGATGCGCTTCAATCCATCGAAAATAGCGGCTATGTGGTCGTAGTGCTCGATTTGGGTGGTCGGATAGGAGCGAGTAAGTCCCAAGGATTTTTCAACAAATTGCTTGGCAAACGCATTCCAATCGATCCCCGGGTAGGCAACATGGTGGGCATTGAAATTCCCTGTAGCGCCTCCAAATTTGGCAGCATAAGGCACTTGAGCGAGTAGCGCCAGCTGCTGCTGCAGTCGCACTACAAATACTTCAATTTCCTTTCCCAGACGGGTAGGAGAGGCGGGTTGTCCGTGTGTCTTGGCCAGCATAGGAATCGCTGCCCATTCGGAGGATAGTGCTGAAAGCTGTGAAATGATGCCCTGAAGTGCGGGTAGAATTACTTCCTGAAGTCCTTCTTTGAGCATCAAAGGCGTGGCGGTATTATTAATATCCTGGGAGGTGAGTCCAAAGTGGATAAATTCTTTGTAATCGGCTAACCCCAAAGAATCAAACTTCTCTTTCAAAAAGTATTCAACTGCTTTGACATCGTGGTTGGTGGTGCGCTCGGCACTTTTGATCCACTCGGCATCTTCAAGAGAAAAATTACTCACCCAAGCGTTCAACTTTGGGTACAGGGTTTTGTCAAAGGCGGCAAGTTGTGGCAAGGGAAGTTCGCACAAAGCAATAAAATAAGCGACCTCTACCTGCACTCGATACTTGATCAGCGCAAATTCTGAGAAATAGGCACGAAGTGGGGCAGTCTTGCCGGCATAACGTCCATCTACTGAGGAGATAGCGGTGAGGGCCTGTAGTTCCATAAAATAAAATTTGCTGAGCGAAAAAGGTAAAATGGGTACGATTTACCGAGCAAAGGTACGCCATTGCCGTCAAAATCTCGAGCGCACCGATGGATTTCTCTCGCTTCGGTAAACTTCCTCCAATCATTTGGGGTTATCCTTAGAAAATTATCCCACTAAGGTTCGTTTTCTGAGCCAAGGGATTAATTTTGCATCCACCCAACTTTTCATACGCATGTTCAATTTCTTTAAGAAAAAGACAGAAACTAACTCTAGCTACCTTCCTCTTAAAGTTAGAGAGGTAGTGAAGGAAACTTCCGATACCGTTACCATATACTTTGAACAACCTGAACCCTATTTGGAGTACTTGCCTGGGCAATTTTTAACGGTGGTGTTGGACTTGGAGGGCAAAGAACAACGCAGGTCCTATTCCTTGTGCACGTCTCCTTTTGTAGATCCTTTTCCAGGTATTTCCGTAAAGCGGGTTCCCAAAGGCTTGTTCTCAAATCACCTGAACGATAAGATTTTTCCTGGAAAGACCCTCAACGTCCTCAAGCCGATAGGGAATTTTACCACCCCCTTTCATTCCAAAAACCGCCGTCATTTCTTTCTAATTGCTGGGGGTAGTGGCATCACGCCGATGATGGGTTTGCTCAAGTCCGTGTTGGTGAACGAGCCTGAATCGCGCATTACCTTGATCTACTGCAGCCGTAAGGAGGAGGAAATCATATTTGGAGCACAGTTGCAACTCCTAGAAAAGGCGAATGTGGAACGCTTGACAGTCATCCATAACTTGAGTCAGCCTGCTGATTCCTGGACAGGACTGAAGGGTAGGCTTTCGGCGTCTGTTTTGAAGGAGCTATTTGCGCAAGCCGAGTACGAGCCGCGCTATCAGGAGGAGTACTTTATCTGTGGTCCAGAAGGGCTGATGCAAACAACCCAAAATGTATTGGAAGAGATAGCTGTTCCAAGGGAACGCATTCACAGCGAAAGCTTTTTCTCAGCTGCTGCCGAACAAGCAAAAGTGGAGGCCAAGGCCGGTATCACAGCTGGGCTACTTTCTCGAGACGTAAGCATCTTGGTGGAAGGGGAGGAGCATTTGGTGACGGTAGATCCCGGGAAAACGATTTTGGAAGCTGGCCTAGCAGCAGGTCTCAACATGCCTTACAGCTGTCAAAGCGGGCTATGTACTGCTTGCCGCGGTCGTCTGGTATCTGGCCAGGTCAAAATGGATGAAGATGCAGGCTTGAGTGAAAAGGAAATCGCAGATGGCTATGTGCTCTGCTGCGTTTCTAGGCCTAAGTCCGAGGAAATTCAAATCCGAATCGAATAATGGAAAAAGAAGAATTGCGCACGATTTACCACCGTACCGAGCGTCTTACCGTGGTGGTGTTACTCCTTGCATTGCCTGCATTTGGGTTGGTGTAC
>JBILBQ010000185.1:0-2719 GCA_044353615.1 Algoriphagus sp.
CTTTCTTTTTTTGGAAATGTAAAGGTCTTCGGGTCCAGACACGTAGGCAATACGGCGGGAACCGTTTTCCAACAAGTGCTTCACTACTTGGTAAGCTCCAATGACATCGTTGAAAGTAACCTTTGATACGGGAATATCTTCCTGTACTCGATCAAACAAGAGAAAGTTGATTTCGCGGTCGTAGAGTTCGTATAGGTGCTCGTAGGTATTGGTTTCGCGACTTAGGGAGATCAAAAGGCCATCTACCTGACTGGATACCAAGGTTTGAATATTGGTCTTTTCTAGCGCAATTGACTCGTTACTTTGGCAGATCATCACGTTGTAGCCCCGAGTATTGGCAACGTCTTGGATGCCACTGATACAGGAGGCAAAAAAGTGGGAGGTAATTTCGGGTACAATGACGCCCAGAGTCTTGGACCTGCTGATGCGAAGGCTTTGCGCCAGCAAGTTGGGATGGTAGTTCATCTCCTTGGCAGCCTCAACTATTTTTCGCTTGGTTTCGATATGCAACTCGGGCGAGTCTTGAAGTGCTCTGGAAACAGTGGAGACGGACACACCAAGTTTCTTGGCGATTTCCTTCATCGTAACCTGTCTTCCCTTTTTCATTCGTCCCAATTTATTAAATTTTTTCTACCTACAGCCGACTTCAGTTACGAATAAATCAAAGATTTTTAAAAAAATCGCTATTCTTGATAAATAGTGGCTAAAACAGTTTCGCCAACTACCTTTAACGTGCGTGCATCTATCCCATCCATCGCATCTCGGTGCGTATGGTGATAGGCTCCAAATCCCAAATCTGGAGAGAAATCAATGATGTCGATCATCGGAATACCCGCCCATTCATTTACAAAGGCATGGTCATCTAAGATTTCGGGGGAATCTTGTTGAATAAAAAAGCCAGAATGGCCTATTGTCCCAGCAATTCCCCAAACTTTGGATACGATGCCGCTTGCATATTTTCTAGAATAGCCTTCTCGGTAGAATCGAGCATTTTTTCCACCCACCAAGTCCACCAAAATCCCGTAGTAAGCCGAGTAGTTGGGAAGGTGCTTGTTTTTGGACCAGTACTGGGAACCATGACACCACCAGATTTTGGAGTTGTCCCTGCTGGAGGCGTATTCCGGTTCCCCATCATCTTCCCCATCAAAGAAGATCAAATCAATGCCCACCTCCGAAGATAGGGGCTGGCTAGAGATGCTACGAGCAATCTCCAAAAGTACGGCTACGCCAGAACCGCCATCATTGGCTCCATCAATGGGCTGATCAATTCGTTGGGTATCCTTGTCCGCAATTCTTCTGGTGTCCCAATGTGCTGCAAGGAGAATTCGCTTGGTGGCTTGAGGATTGATGGAAGCAATTACATTGCTTAGGTCCCAAGTCAAGTCATCGTAGGTCTGGGCCTGAAAATCTTGTACTTGAACTGTCCAGCCGTATTTTTTTAAGGTTTCTACCATCCAGGCTTTGGACGCAGCATGTCCAGGAGTACCAGGAACGCGCGGTCCGAAATCCACCTGCTTTTGTACAAAAGCGTAGGCCGAATCCGCATTGAAGGCGGGATAAGGTTTTAGGGCAACGGGTTCAGTTTTGGTTTCGGTGCTTTTCTCACCTGAACAGGACGCGAGGAGGATGAGCAGTACGAATACTCCCCAAGGAAACTTATTCTTCATAGGCCCAGTCGATACGGTCTTTCATGTCTTTGACTACAAAGCCCATGGACTTGAGCCCAAGTCGAATTTCATCCACTTTGGTATAGTTTCGGGCTGTTTTTGCTTCGGAGTATTGGCTGAGAAGGAGGTCTAAAAGTCCGGCTTGCACCTCGCCTTTTTCTTCCACCAAACCAAGAATCTCCTCCACAAAGGTGATGTAGGTGGCTAGCATCTTGGTAAACACTTCTTCACCTAAACTCGCGGATTGAAGTTGCCCAGTGAAAATAGAGTTGATCTTCTTCAGCAAGTTGAATAGGTGACCAATGGCCATGGCCGTATTGAAGTCGTCGTCCATGGCACGGTAGGCTGCCGTGATGCTCGCCTCCACTTGCTGCACTTGTTCGGCATCGATGGCTATCTCTGGATTAGCCGTATAGTCCATGCTTCGGGCGATACGCAAGCCGTTGATGATCTTTTTGTATCCTTTTTGCGCAGCACGAAGGGCTTCATTAGAAAAGTCGAGCGTGGAGCGGTACTGGGCCGTCAAGATAAAGTAGCGGATCGTCATCGGGCTGTAGGCTTGTTCCAATAGCGGATGCTTGCCGGTAAACAGTTCTTGTAGCGTAATGAAGTTGCCCAAGGACTTGCCCATTTTCTGCCCGTTGATGGTGATCATGTTGTTGTGCATCCAGTACTTGGCGGGGTCGCGGTGGTTGCATGCATTACCTTGCGCGATTTCGCACTCGTGGTGCGGGAAAAGCAAGTCCATGCCGCCACCGTGAATGTCAAACTGGGTTCCTAGATATTTGGAACTCATGGCCGTACATTCTAGATGCCAGCCTGGGAAGCCAAGGCCCCAAGGGGAGGGCCATTTCATCAGGTGCTCGGAAGAAGCATTTTTCCAAAGGGCAAAATCTACTGCATTTCGCTTTTCCCCTTGTCCGTCAAGATCTCGACTACCAGTCATGAGGTCGTCGAGCACGCGTCCAGAAAGCTTTCCATAGGTGTAGAGCTGGTTGTAGGCAAGTACATCAAAGTACACCGATCCATTGACTACGTAGGCCAATCCTTCT
>JBILBQ010000186.1:0-2692 GCA_044353615.1 Algoriphagus sp.
CATCTTGCAAAAATGGTTCTGAAAGTAACAGTTCTCCGGCTTGAGGAGTTTGGTTCCTATGCTGCATCATGCAGTAAAGTAGTTTAAGATTCATTAAATTTAATTTTTGATTGCTGAATGCCAAATTTTAGTGCCTCAATATTTTACAGCTGACCTAAATTACCCATGATTCTAGCCAATATTAGAAAGGATTATTCTCTCAAATCATTGGAAATCCAAGATGTAGCCAATGATCCACTCCAACAATTTCGTCATTGGATGGAAGAAGCTATTCAAGCGGAAGCACTTGAGGTGAATGCGATGTGCCTCTCCACAATCTCCAAAGATGGTTTTCCCAACTCAAGAATTGTACTTCTGAAGGAATTGGACCAAGGGTTTGTGTTTTTCACAAACTATGAGAGTTCAAAAGGAAAGGAATTGGCAGCAACTCCAAAAGCGTCGCTCACCTTTTTCTGGCCAGAAATTGAACGGCAAGTTCGTGTAGTGGGTACCATTGGTAAAATCAGTGAACAGGAATCGGACACCTACTTTTTTTCTAGACCAATCAGTTCACAGATTGGTGCCTGGGCATCCCCCCAAAGCCAAGAAATTCCGGATCGAACAGTTATTGAGGATTCTCAAAAAAGATTGGAAGAAGAGTTTAAATTGAATCCAATTCAAAGACCAGCTCACTGGGGTGGATACCGACTGATACCACATCGAATCGAATTTTGGCAAGGGCGACCTAGCCGATTACATGACCGTATTTGTTACGAATTGGAAGGAGAAACGACTTGGAAAAAAGTAAGGTTGGCTCCTTAATTACTTCAGATCAAAAAGGTCAGAAACACCTATAAATCGCTCTACAGTAAATCCTTCTCCATACTTCACTTGAATCCGGTGACCAAATTCGCGTGCCCTCGATTCAATGAACGGTAAAAACTCAGGTGAAGAGATAAAGCTTGCCGGTTCCTGACTTTCTGGATTGTAAAACTGAGATCCAAAAGCAGCAATACTTGCTACTTTTTTATCCCAATACGCAGAGATATCTACAATAAAGTCAGGTGTGATGTAGTTGTTTTGAATGTAATGGTAGACAAACTTGGGCCGCCAAGGTGCTTGCTTCACCCCTTGATCCCAGGTTTCTATTTTACTCAAGCCACTCATAAAACAGGCATTCGTAGCCAAAGAAGAACCCTTTCCATGATCTGGATGACGATCGGAAATAGCATTTGCAAGTACAATCTCGGGCTGATACTTACGAATCACTTGAATCAATTTCAGCTGGTGCTCGGTATCATCCTTAAAAAACACATCTTTAAAGCCCATATTCTCCCGGGCAGCAAGACCTAGGATTTCCGCAGCATGTGCCGCTTCTTGAAGTCTGAGTTCTGGAGTTCCACGCGTTCCCATCTCTCCATGCGTCAAATCCACTATCCCTACTTTGTTGCCTTTAGCTACTTGGGAAGCGATTGTTCCAGAGCAACCTAACTCTGCATCGTCTGGATGCGCGGCAAGTACAAGGATGTCTAATTTTAGCATATTCAGGAAGTTATTTGACGCGTAAACTCTGTCCTATTCGAAGGATAGAACGGGTAGAAATTCCATTGAGTCTCGTGATCTGAGAGATACTTACTCCATATCTTCTGGAAATAGTACCTAAATTTTCCCCTCGTTTCACGCGGTGGTAAGCGGCAGCTCTGGCTTTGGCTATATGACCAAACAATTTCTTGTCAACCAATAATTCTCGTTTGAGAATTTGATTTTTTTCAAAATCATAGACGATTTCAGGATCAAAGACTAAACCTCTATAGCGCAATTCATAATGCAAGTGAGGACCTGTACTTCTACCAGTCGAACCACCCTTACCCAGTAAATCACCTGCCAGCACCTCATCTCCTACTTCCATGACATGCTTGGAAAAGTGTCCATAAAGCGTTTCTAACCCATTTTTATGACGTACAACGTAATAATAGCCGTAGCCATAGCGATCGTATCCTTTTACCCGAACAATTCCATCAAACGTAGAATAAACAGCATCTCCAGTATTCAAATCCAAATCTACCCCTCCATGCATCCTTCCCCATCGAGGACCAAAACGAGAATTGACTAAAAGATCTGGCAAAGGCATTTTCCAAGATTCCCCGATTTTTTCATCGTATAGTTTCAAAACTACACTGTCCTTAAACTCTCTGATGTCAAAGTTGTAGATATCTACTTTTTGGGTATCCCAATTCGAAAAGTATTCGAACGCCGTAATCCATACACTATCCACAAGGACCTGTTGAGCAGTCGCAATTACTTCATTGGATGGAGCCCAGTCCATGGAAAAAGGATCCTCGCTGATAATCGAACGAATTCGTTCTAAATCGACCGTATTTTGAAAAAGTAGGGAATCTGTTTTACTCGATAAGGTTTGCAAATAACCTACCTCATCAAATTGACGCAGTTCAATGTTTAATCGTTTGGAATTTGAGTTTTCACCAGAAGGATTTTTCTTGATAATTTTGGGAAACCCTTGTGTAAGTTCCTTTATATCAAAGTTTTTCTTCTCATTGGAAGTCTTAGGTACTACCTGCGCATGCGCCTGCATCAGCCCTAAGCTAAAAGCTATTCCAAAAAAAAGTATCCAAACTAAACCCCTCATCAATTGCATTTAATGGCTTTCAAGTGCTGCTAGGAAACGCTCTGCGTCCAAAGCAGCCATACATCC
>JBILBQ010000095.1:0-9168 GCA_044353615.1 Algoriphagus sp.
ACTTATCCCTGAACTGGCTGAGCAAGTATGTAGGTCGGCAGTTTTTGGACAACACGGCCAACGAAGCCCGATCCTTAGACGCCTTCTTCACGAATGACCTACGGATCAGCTATGTGGCCACTCCTCGTTTCTTCAAAGGCTTGGAAGTGAATTTGCTGATCAATAACATCTTCAACGAACTGTACGAGCCAAACGGCTATACCTTCAGCTACTTTGTGCCGGGAGGATTTGGAAGGGAGCTGGTGACGGAGAACTTCTACTATCCTCAGGCAGGGACTAACTTTTTGTTGGGGGTGAAGATGAAATTCTAGTATGGAGGTTTTTCTTCTTCATCTTCTTATTTCAGTGTTCGGTGTTCGACATTTAAAATAATTTCGAACACCGAATGCTGATTGAAGAATGTTGAAGTGAAAATTCGTAGAACATATGAATCTCGTATCAACACGAATAAAGTCTTGATACTTGATACTAGCTACTTGATACTTCGTACAACTATTCCGGAAACAAAGTCTTATCCAATCCAGGAACAATGCGAAGCGCGTTTTTGTAATACACCTTTTTCAGCACAGCATCGGGTAATCCCAAACCATACATGCTCCAAAAGGCATGGTACTTTTTGTAGTAGGGGAAATACTCATCCTCCGTCTCGAGCACCCGGAAATAGGTATAAAATTCTTCCTTGTTATAGGCGTCTTTTCCAAATAAGATCCGGTCCTGGTACTTTGTGAAAAATTCCTTCGCCCGACGAGGCTGACGGCCCAGCTCGGCGATGATAGCACCGATCTCGTAATTCACGTTCGGGTACTGGTCCAAGTGCGCTCCTGCAGCATCGAGGTCATTGGCCATCCAACCCATGTGTGCATTGATGAAGGTGGTCTTGGGATGCTTCGCGAATACGCGGTGCTGCTCGGCGATAATCTGTTTAAAGGGCGCCGGGTCGGTAGCGGAACGACGCCGATTGGGATGAAGCTTGAGCTCCAACCAGCGCTCGTTGTTGGCATCCATAGGCTGCCAAAATTGGGCAGGATCGGCAGCATGAATCAGTACCGGAATTCCCAATTCCCCCGCCTTAGCCCAAACCGCATCTAGCTCAGGATGATCTACAGGGATGCGTTTTCCGCTATTGTCTTTGGAAGTCAAGCCCAAGCTCTTGTAAATCTTCAGTCCCACTGCTCCAGCAGCCACGTCTTCTGCCAGCTCCTTCACCGCCAAAGCGGTCCATTCTGGAGTGCCAAAACCGTTAAAATTCAAATTGGTAAACACCATGAATCGTCCCGGAGCATGGGTTTTAAACTCTTGCATCATGCTCTTGATGTATTGCTGCTGGGTATTGCTATTTCCCTGCCCATAGCCTCTTCCGCTCAGGTTAATCATGATGCCCATGTTCAGTTCATTCATTTCCCCTTGGAGCTGCGCAATTTTCTCTTTGGTGATGCCGCCCTGATGGCTGTGGATATCGATAAAAGGGAATTTGGAGCGCGTGACTGGATGCTGAGGTACCTTCAACGTAGAAGGTGGATTGTAGGATTCAAAACTCAATTCTTGCGCGAAAAGAGCAGTTCCGACCATCAGGAAAGTGGAAAGAAAAAGAGTTACTTTTTTCATAAAATCAAAGGCGAGTAGGAAATGGAAGAAAAAACTCCCAGCGTTGGGCTGGGAGTAGAAGTTTAACGGGCAGTTCCTCCGTCAATTACTTGACCAAAGAAAATGGAGTTCATAAACAGCTTGTTGGTTCCAAACCAGAAGGCACGGAAGTTGGGATTGTCAGCAAATCCAATAATTCTACCTCTGCCCTGTCCAGCTACGCGAATCACTGCGCTTTGCTTCACACCCGGAAGGTTGCTAGGGTGTAGGTAGCCTGAAGCCAAGGGATCGGCGGTGTATACCAATGGGTTGGCGTATGGATTTTCCGAAGGCTCTAGGAAGAAATTGTCGTTTCTAAACGTAAAGAGCTCGCTGCTCGGGTAGCCATAGCCGATTGGGTGGCTGGTGTCCAAAGTAGATTTGAAGATTGCCCCAAAGGTCTGCTTGGCTCCGGTCGCATTCTCGAAGTCTGCATAGCGCTTTTGAAGTCCGGTTTCCTTGCTATCCACTTTTCTGAAGGTGAAATTGCCGATTTCATTTTGTGCCAACCAACGAAGCGCTCCGCCTTTGGCCACCAAGGTATTGCCCTTGCTCACCCAAGTTTTGATGGCGGCTGCGCCTGATTGACCTAGCTGTCCATAGCTACCGTCTGCCATCAGGATGACGGAATAGCGATCCAAGTTGCTGCTGCTCACGGATTCCAAAGGCAGCAAGGTCACAGGCATTTGCATGCGCTGATCGAGTAGGTGCCAGATTTCACCTGCTTCCCCACTATCCACGCCCCCATCGACTAGCAAGGCGATGCTTGGAGTATTCAAGGGAAGCATAAAGGTAGAACCGAGGTTGGCCCCTTGCGTGTACCCTGTGGTCAATGCATGGATATCCACATGTGCAAATCGGGCGACTTCCTCCAGCTTGCTGAAAAATGCCTGCGCATCTAAGCCGCTTTCACCTTTGTCAATCAAGAGGGTTCCCCTTCCGAAGGTTTTGCCATCTGCTGTAGAGAATTCTTTGGTGGCTACGCGCACTAAAAGTCCAGCCTTCAACAATTTGTAGGCCGCCTTAGGCGCATAGTAATCGCTCCACTCCATCGCATATTGGTAGGCACCAGCAGTGCCGATCACCTTACCTGGTGCTTGCGCAAAGCTAGCCTTATCCACAGGGCTGACATTGGCTAAGTTGACGATGCGGCTGTTCAAAGCCATAAAGTCTACTCCAAAAGCCATCGGGTAGGTCCATGCCGAAATGTCGTAAAACAAGCTGTCTTGGAAGGTGGTTCGCGTTTCAAACATGGCCTTGATCAAGCGGTATTGCGGCTGGTCGGCAGGGACGATGTAGGAATTTCCTTTTTTAAACTGCTTGCCATTGATGACCAAGTCTTCCTTCAAGGAAAAGAGTTTGATGTCGTGCTGGAGAATCAAGTCTGCCAGGTGGTAGCTCCGCGCATCCTCTTCCTTGGCCCCAAAGATGTAAGCCTTGTTGATGTCAGCATCGGTTTCTTTTTTGATGTCGCTGTAAAAATCCTTCATCCACTGGTTGAGTTCCACGCGCATTTCTTTAGTGGCCTGGTAGGAGGAAAGGTTGGCGGTAAACTGGTTGCGAATCGTAAACGGAAAGCTGAGCATGCCATTGTCCGTTTCTTGGAGATGGCCTCTTGAGCTTGCTTGCTCAAACAAAATGCCGACTGATCCTTGTACATCCGGATAGGTAGATCCTTTGCCGTAGTAGAAGTCATCGTAATTCTCCTGGTTGTAGTACAAGGAACCAATTTTATCCAATGCCTTGGCATGGTAGGTGCCGATTTTCTCGGTGAGTTCGAAGTTTTTCTTGGGTGTCAAAGGGTGCACCCGTGAAGGGACACCAGGCTGAAAAAAGAAGGTGCTGTTGGAGCCCATCTCGTGGAAATCCAAGTGCACGTTGGGAAGCCAGCTTTGGAAGACACGAACGCGATTTCTGGATTCAGGATGCTGCACGGGCAGCCAGTCACGGTTGAGGTCAAACCAGTAATGGTTGGTGCGTCCTCGAGGCCAAGCCTCATTGAGTTCGCGCTGTGCCGGGTCACCGTTCATGTTGTATGCTTTGTGGGAGTTGACCCAAGAAGCAAATCGGTTGAGCCCATCGGGATTGATGGCTGGGTCCAGTAGGAGGACCATGTCTTTGAGATCGGCTTCGATTTCATTGGCGGCAGCAAAGTGGTAAGCCGCAAGGAGGGCTGCATTGGCTCCACTCGGTTCATTTCCATGAACGGAGTAACCCATAAAAAGGACCACTGGCATGTTGGCAATGTTTACCGTGGCGGCAGGGTCCCGAAGTTTGGCGCGCTCTGCTTTGATTTGGTCCAATTTGGCCAGGTTGGCAGGAGCACTGATGGTCAATAGGGTTTGCGGTCGCTTCTCGTAAGAGCGGCCTGTTTCTTCAAATTTTACCCGATCTGAAGCGGCTGCTACGGCCTTCATGTACATGACCAGCTGGTCGTGAGTCACGTGCCATTCGCCTACTTCATAGCCCAGTACTTGCTTGGGGGTAGGCACCTTGGAATTGTAGGTATAGCCTTTTGGGAGGTAGTAGCTAAGGTCTTGGGCAAAGCCAAATTGACTGATTAGTGCTAGCAGTAGCACAGCGATGATATTTTTCATACTTCAGGTGTAAATCTTTCCCTAAAGTCCTTATTCCTGAGATTAAAAAAAACATTTTAGGACTGATGGTTAAAAAAAACCGCCAATAGCACTAACCAATGAAAAGTCGAAATGGAAAATTCAACTCTAAAAAATGGACTTTAGCGCCCCTTTCAACTCTGGAAATTCAAATTCAAAACCTGCTTTCTGGATTTTTTGGCTCGACACCCGATTGCCACCTAAGACCATGGCGGCCATTTCTCCCAAGACCAACTTCAATGCAAAGCCTGGCACTCCAATACCCACATAGGGTTTGCCCTTGGCAGCAGCAGCTTCTTTAGTCAATTGCTGGTTGGTGGCGGGATGAGGCCCCACGGCATTGTAAATGCCCTGAAGCGTGGTTTTTTCCAAGGCAAAAACAAATAAGCGAACCAAATCTTCCAAATGGATCCAACTCATCCACTGGGCGCCCGAACCCAAAGGTGCAGCAACTGGCGGCTTGAGCATTTCGGCTAAGGCTCCTCCCTGCGCATCCAAGACGATTCCAATTCGAAGGATGACACATCGGAGCGGTAAGGCTTCAATCTTTTTGACCTCTTTTTCCCAGGCCAGCACCACTTCTGCCAAAAAATCTTTCCCAGAAGGACTATTCTCATCCACCAGGGTAGCGCCGGTATCAAATCCATAAAATCCCACTGCTGAGGCAGAAATAAAGGTACTTGGCTTTTGGGTTGCCTGCTGAATTGCTTGGTGCAATAAGGCGGTGCTTTCAGTGCGTGAGCGAAGAATGGCTTGCTTTCGTGCTGCCGTCCAGCGCTTTTCTGCTACCCCTTCACCGGCCAAATGCACTACCGCGTCTGCCCATTCTAGGGCTTGCGGATCGAGTTCCTGTTTGTCCACGTCCCAGAGAAAATAGGTGCGCTGCTGTGGTTTTCTGCTAAGCCAAGCCACGGCATAGCCTTTGCTTTCCAGCAAGGAGGTAAGTTGCTTCCCTACTAGTCCTGAGCCTCCCGTAATCAAAATGTTTTTCATGAACGCCTATTTTGTGGATAACTGATTTGCTTTGCAATTGGTTGCTTAGCGGGGGAGATATGTCCAACAAATATGTTACTTAACCCTTAAATTCTACCAAATCCCCTTTTCTTTGTACCTAAAGGGATCTTAAACACCTGTTATCTTGTTGAAACACGTTCTTTTTTGGGTAGCAATTGGCGCGTGCGTCGGACTCCTCTCGGGTTCTGCCTCCGCGCTTTTTTTGCTTTCCTTGGATTGGGTAAGTGAGATCCGTGATGCCCACCTTTGGCTTTTGGCATTGCTTCCCCTAGCTGGATTTGGCATTGGCTACGGTTACCACCGTTACGGGTCTGGCGTAGAAAAAGGAAATAATTTGATTTTAGAGGGGCTATACGATCCCCAGCCTGCCCTTCCCTTGCGGATGGCACCTTTTGTTTTGTTCGGCACTTTGATCACCCATCTTTTTGGGGGTTCGGCGGGCAGGGAAGGTACCGCAGTGCAGATGGGGGCAGCTTTTGCGGCGCAACTGGGGAAACGCTTCGCTTGGGATGCCGCTACCGGCCGGATACTTTTGATCTGCGGGGTAGCGGGGGGCTTTGCCTCAGTGTTTGGTACGCCTCTGGCAGGAGCAGTGTTTTCGCTGGAGTGGCTATTTCGCCGAAAAATAGATCCAAAATCCATATTTCCCGCTTTCTGGACTGCTTTCGTTGCACATTGGGTGTGTGAATTGGTTTGGGGAATTGGACATACGGCCTATGCGATCCCTGAGGTGGCTCCGCATACGGTTAACAATTTAGCTTGGATGATTCCAGCAGGAATTGCCTTTGGACTTGCTGCTCGCCTCTTTGTGGAGGCTGGCCATGGGGTAAGTTGGGTCTTCAGCAAAACCATTGCTTATCCCCCACTTCGCCCGCTGGTAGGTGGAGTTTTAATCGCAGGAATTGTTTATTTGACGGGGGCGTACGCCTATGTGGGTTTGGGCATTCCACGGATTGTGGAGGCCTTTGAGACTCCCTTGCCTTGGTATGATTTTTTGGCCAAAACTGGCCTTACGGGCTTGACTTTAGGCTCAGGATTTAAAGGAGGGGAAGTTACTCCCTTGTTTTTTACTGGTGCTACCCTTGGGAATGCCTTGGCATCTTGGATTCCCTTGCCTCTGGCTTTGCTGGCGGGCTGCGGATTTGTGGGTGTCTTTTCCGGGGCTACCAATACCCCTTTGGCCTGCACGCTGATGGGCATGGAATTATTTGGCCTGGAAGCAGGAGTCTACTTGGGACTTGCTTGTGGATTTGCCTTTATTTTTAGCGGAAAAGGAAGCATTTACAGCGCCCAAGATCTGGCTTGGAAAAAGTCACTACCCTAAGGGATACTCCAGTCTTCAATCCAAATAGTACACCCGCTTGACGCGCCCACTGATATTGGTGAGGAGTTCGTAGGGGATGGTTCCAATACGATTGGCCAGCTCCTTGAGTGAAATCTGCTCTCCATACACGATGGCTTCGTCCCCAGCTTTGGCTTCGGGAATCTGGCTTACATCCACCATCACCATGTCCATGCAGACATTGCCGATGACGGGCGCCTTTTGGCCATGAATGAGCACATAGCCCTTGCCTTGCGAGAACCTGCGGTCGTAGCCATCTGCATAGCCAATGGCCAAGGTGGCGATTCGGCCTCCTTCGGGCAAACTCCCTTTTCTGGAATAGCCTACGGTAGTGCCTGCAGCGAGGGATTTAACTTGGGAAATGGTCGTTTTCAAGGTGCTCACCGCCTTCAAGGAGCTGTCGTGCTTGCCTGTTACTTCCACGCCATACAGTCCGATGCCTAATCGCACCAGGTCGAGCTGGTAATCGGCGTAGCGGACAATGCCTGCAGAATTGAGCGCATGGCGGAGCGGAGTATAAGATAGGATGGAGCCAATCGCCTCACTCATTTCCATAAACTGCTTCAGTTGCTGTACCGAAAAGTCATGATGCGCCTCTTCGTCTGCTCCCACAAGGTGTGTGTATAGGCTGGCTACTTTCAGTTCGGGGAAGGCAAGGAGCAGGTCTTTGAGTTCGGCAACCTGTGCCTGCTCAAAGCCCAAGCGATTCATTCCCGTGTCCAGATCCAAATGGATGGAAAGGGGACTTCCTTGATTTCTTGCAAAATTGCCGAGTTTTTTGAAAAATTCAGGGCTGAAAACTACAGGTTCCAACTGGTACTGGTACAGCAAGTCGAAGGATTCTTCAACGGGATTGAGCACCATGATCGGAAGCTGAATTCCTTGTTTCCGCAGGCTCACCCCCTCATCCGAATAGGCTACCGCCAGGTAATCCGCCCCCAAGGTCTGCAGGTGGTTGGCGATTTCTGCGGCTCCTCCACCGTAGGCAAAGGCCTTGACCATCACCATGACCCGGGTGTTCGGAGCCAGGAGTCGCTTGTAAAAGTTAAAATTATGGGTCAGCGCATTCAAATTGATCTCCAAGGTGGTGCCGTGAATGCGCTGCTGTAGCCGGTTGACAATCTTTTCGAAAGCAAAGGAGCGTGCACCTGTGAGCAGCACAAGATCGTTTTGAAATTGATCGAGATCGAGTTTTTGAAGGAGCAGCTCGGTGCTTTCAAAGGTGGTTGTGGGAATATCCACAAGCTTTTCCAGGCGCTGGATTTCCGTCCCCACTCCAATGATTCGATCGATTCCATAGGACCGGATCAACTCCGCCACCTCGGTATAGATTTTCTCTGGTAATCCCTGCTGCAGGAGGTCAGAAAGGATTAATATTTTGGATCGCTTGGGGCGTTGCTGACTCAAAAACTCCAAGGCCACCCTTAATCCGGCTAGGTCATTGTTGTAGGTGTCGTCAATCAAAAGGGAGTCGTTGATGCCTGGCTTGAGGGTCAAGCGCATGTCCACGGGCTTGAGGTGACTCAAACCCTCTTGGATGGACGGTGCCTCCTGCCCTAGACTTAGTGCAGCTAGGATCACGTGGGTGACATTTTCCAAGGAAGCCCGATCGGTAAAAGGCACTTGGAAGGTGTGGGTTTGGAGGTCACTTTTCATGACCACAATGCGTGAATTGCTGTCTTGGCTTTTCCAGGAAACGCTGAAGTCTGCTCCCGGATTTTTGGACCAGGAAATGCGATTTTCTTCCGGTACCTGTTGCTCAATTTCTTGGGCCAGCAAGTCTTGATCCTTGCAATACAAGAGCAATTTAGTGCCTGCAAAAAGCTTGAGCTTCTCGGCAATTTTCGCTGTGATCCCCGCAAAGCCTTCTTCATGTGCCGAACCGATGTTGGTAAAAATTCCCAAATCGGGACGAATCATGCTTGCCAGGGTATCCATATCCCCTTTTTTGGAGACACCGGCCTCTAGGATGGCTACTTGATGGTAGGGCTGTATCCCAAAAATCGAAAGCGGAACCCCTACCTGGGAGTTGTAACTCTTGGGGCTTTTGGCAACTGTAAATTGCTGACTCAACACCTGCCCTAGCCATTCTTTGACGATGGTTTTGCCATTGCTACCCGTGATGCCTACGATGGGCTTGGCAAATTCTCCCCTTTGGTAGGAAGCCAAGGATTGAAGCGCAGCGCGGGTATCGCTGACAGGGATGAAACAGGCTTTTTCGAGCCAAGAAGCGGGGAGTGTTGCATTTTTATCAACCAAAAAGGAGCGAACTCCCGCCTCGATAAGGGATGCAACGAAGGTAATTCCATCCGCCTTTGCACCTTTTAGGGCCACAAACAAGGTTTGCTCAGGATGCAGGACTTGTCTTGAGTCAATACTGATCTGTGCTATTCCTTGACCCGGCACCTTCCCTAGGCCCTTGCTGCCAAGAATTTGCTCTAAAAGGGGCAGTGTAAGCGGGGTCAGCATTTAACTTAATTCCTTTTTCTTGTTGAAAAATACTTGACGAATCCATCTTGGGAGGAAAATGGCTCCCAAAATTAAGTAAGGATAGTAGGACAGCAGCCTCCAGAT
>JBILBQ010000096.1:0-9114 GCA_044353615.1 Algoriphagus sp.
CAATCCCCACCACCTACTGCACCAACTGAAGTGAACATAGCAAATGAAGAAAGAACACCCAAATTTATACCTGATTCTCCGGTAGGAATAGAGAGATTACTACCTGCTCCTAGAGTTAAGGCGCCGGTGGTAGTGAACACCCTTCCTTCCAAATCGGTATTGGCTCCGAGAGCAATAGCGCCTATATTTCCGATTAATGTCCCTTTCATGATCGTAGGGTCTGTTGTAGAAATAGTACCTCCTGAAACCCAAAATACATTTCTAGCGACTGCCTGATTGGTCAGTATTACTGTCGCATTTGCACCCGTAGTGATGGCCCCTAGCGTCCTGATGATGAACAAAGAATTTGGATTTCCGAGACCATCCAAAGTTAAGGTTCCAGAAATAGATAAGGCTGCTGAGGCTAAATCATAGACACCCGGTTGTAAAATTTCACTATTACCAAATACAGCTAAATGAGAAGAAGATGTGACCGTTGCGGCTGTTAAAGCAGCGTAGAGGCTGCGCACATCCAGGTCTCCTTGATTCGAGGTAAAAGGTGCATTACTCGTCATCTGTCCATTAAATAAAGCCAAATAGGTACCCAAGCCAGGGCTGAGTGTCATTCCTCCCATCAATAAATTTTGGGTAGAGGAGGTAGTAATAATGTTACCTTCGGTGATAGAATTTATAACATAGGCCCTGTCTACATAATTTTTTGTGGCGGCATCTTGGGCAGAAATGGGATCTGCTATCCCCGTTAGTTTATTTGCTCCAATGTCAATATCTGCCACTGCCACACCAAATCCGCTTAATGGGATATTTGCCTTGTCTAATTTTGGATTGGTCACAACTCCATTTGCTAACAAAGTCGCGTTCCCAACACTGGTCACTGCGCCAGTGAGATTGGCATTGGTGGTTGTGGTCGCAGCATTCCCGGAAATATTAGCGGCTATTGTTTCTGTGAAGGTTTTGCTTCCTCCCACAGTTTGATCTGCCGAAAGGTTTACAAAAGTTGCGGTTGAGGCAGCTATCCCGGGTTCACCCTGTACTCCTTGAATTCCCTGATTTCCAGCAGCACCAACCGTACCTTGCAAACCTGGTAGACCGAGGTCTCCAATATCGCCTTTGGCACCCTGCGCACCTTGAATTCCGGGGTTACCGATAACACCTTGAATTCCCTGATTTCCAGTAGTGCCCACTGTTCCCTGCGCACCTTGGATCCCTTGAGTTCCAGTATCGCCAACAGTACCTTGCAAACCAGTCAGTCCTACCTCTCCGGTACTTCCTTTTGCACCTGTCAAACCTTTAGTTCCTATTTCACCCTGTAACCCTTGAATGCCTTGATTTCCAGCGATGCCACTAGGACCCTGCGCACCCATTAGACCCACTTTTCCAGGTATCCCAGCTGCACCTGTCTCTCCTTGATTTCCGGTTTCACCTTGTATTCCTTGATTTCCAGTAAGTCCAATTCCACCTTGGATGCCGGTTTCGCCTTGAATCCCCTGTATTCCAGCCGTAGTATTTCCCGAATAAGAAGCGAATAAAGCAAAAGGGACGGCTGTAAATTCTTGCCTACTGAAGGCTTTGTAATCCGCACCTAACCCATCTTTGTCTAAGGAAACATCCAGAAATTTTGGGTCCGAATTCCATTCAATTTCTCCGAAAGATGCCGAAGTACCTCCAATCCTTTCTCCCGTACCGATGATCACATTGACCATTCCATATAGGTCTGTTCGGGTAAAAATAATTTCTTCGTATTCGTTTGTATTGTCAGCATCATTGAACTTAAACTTCAAACTGACATTTTGTTCGGATAGCGCTGCCGCCGTATTGTCCGCACCAGGCAGTTCTTGAGTAATCAAGATTACGGCTTGGTAACTAATTCCTTTTACTTGTGAAAACGCAGGAAAGGTTAATAAATAGAGGAATAAAATCAGGTATTTTTTCATGTTACTTTAAGTTAAAATGGATGCCAAAAAAAATGGTGTTGCTGTTGAAATTTACGTGCTCTGAATCTTGCATTTTAGAACGCCTATTTTTGGTTCGCTGATAGCTAGCACTTAAAAACACACTTTTCACGATTGGATATAAGACCGATGCACCCAATCCGGTTTGAAGAAATTCACCTTGAAATTCTTGATATTCTTTTAGGTCGTACCTTTTGCTGTTGATGACCTGAGTTCCTGACATCAGCTTATTGATACCTATAATTCCTGAAATCCCAATTTCTAAATTCCCTAGATGGGCCAGAAGTGCGAGTTGGTCATTAAAACCCCCAAAATTTGTTACATAGAGGTAGTTATTATTTAGATTCCCACCATTCGCAGTGTATTGATTTACCGTAAATGATACTTGATTGTGAAATCTGATTCGCCTATCGTGATCCTCCTTATTCGTTGACTTGTGATTTTTACCATTAAGAGAAATTGGGAAGCCTAGTCCGATTTCATAAGAGGATCCTGTACCTCGAGAAAGGTCAATGACCTGTTGCCCTAGACTATTTTTGAAGTCATAGCTTGTTGAATTCCTTCCTGCTTTGAAGAATAAATCTTGCGTATAGGCATTTGTGCCAAATACTAGGAGAGAGAAAATAAATAAAATAGTCTTGTTCATAAGTTAGGGTAGTTTTTAGTGAAAAATGATTCGTGTTTCAAGCGCTAATAGCACTTTGCAAAAAGTTTTTAAAAAATTATTTTTTGTAATATATAAATTTATTTAATAAATAAATATGATATTTATCATAAAAAATAAAATGAAAATAATAAAATAATTTACTAAATAGTAAATTTTTGAAATAACCTAATTATTTAAAATCTACTTTCATCAGGGGAAAAATTCATCCTAAAAACTGCCCTCTTGAAATGGGATAGAAAAGGGAAAACGGAACAACCTGTAGGTAAATTCCGCTTTAGTAGAGTTATTATTTTAAGTTTTCATAAATCTCAACGCCATGTATGAGATTTTTTTTAAGTCACTTAACTGCTCTTGACCGGCCGTTTATTGCAGTCTTAAAATGGAGCCCTAATATTGAAGAAAAAGTTGCCCAAGCCCTGTTTGTTGATGGAGTATTCGAATCGGAACACTGCGTCATAGCCGGTGACAAGGTCTATGCCGGCTCCGTAGCCAAATAGGTATTGATTGGTGAGCGCTAGGTTTTCTGGAATTCGATTGCGATCCCGCACTGCTCCCTGATCAAAATTTCCACTCAGGTAAATACTCAAGGGCAGCGTGTTGAATTGATCGTTGTAGATGGCTTTGGAAAGATCAAAACTGGTATTGATGAGTTGAAAACGAAGGCTATTCTTTTGAACCACCAGTTGCTGTCCCTCAATGACATTGAGTTCGTAGCCTCGAATAAAATTAGGGTTGTAGCCAATGCCTCGAACCAGGGTATAAGGCTGGTTGGGACTAGTAAACCATCCCGCACTGAGTCCTGAGGCAAAATGAAAGCCTTTTCCAAGCGAAATGTATTTATTGGCGGTTACATTTATTTCGAATTCATCCAATTCCTTGCGTGAAATGAGCCCATATTTCGTGGCGGTCAACTGCAGCAATTCCCCTTTGGTAGCATAGGCAATGTTGTCTCGCTTGTCGTGAAGAAAGGAATATTGAAAAAAGGAGAAGGAAAGCCGATTGCCCGGCTGAAGAAAATACTTGGGATTTTGCTCCAGTACTTTTGGGGATATCCAGGTGGTGCTATGGCCCAAGGACAGCAGGTGAAAATTGTAAAAGGTACGGCGGAACGTGTAGCGAAGTGCTGTGGCGAAATTTTTCCGCAATACTTCTTCTAGCGGGGAAGTGTAAAATAGTTGACGATTGTTTTTGGAGGCTATTGGAACAGTTTTCTGATCGCGGTAGCTTAGCTGAAATGAAAGCCCATGCCTTTGTTGTCGATCGATGTAAGGTTTGGAATAAGTGAACTCTAAGCCTTTGGTGAAGCCAAGCTGCCCAGAGAATCGTAATTTTTCATTTCTGCCACCCACATTGGCATGGTTGATTTTTAAGCCATAATTCACCCGTGACCAATCACGCACCTGGTTGGTCCACCACTCCGCAAAATTTCTGTCGGCTAACTCAAAAATCACTGAAGGAAGAATGTACCAACGCTCCTTGACTGAAATCAATACTTCTACTTCTTCCGGGCCTGTGCGCAGTGGGGTGATCTCCACTTCATTGAATAGTCGGAGGTTAAAAATTTTCTGTTGATCGGCCTTGAGGATGCCCAGAAAGGTATCCCAATCGTAGCTGAAATTGGTCACAAAGTCCAATTCCCGTAAGATGATTTCCTTCTCAGTTTTTTCGTTCCCGATGATGTAGATGGAATTGACCCGAACTTGTAGGGGAGCTTCTGGAGTGGGCAGGCTGTCTTGAGCCTGTAGCGGGGATAAAAAAAACTGTAACCCAGCCCAAACAAAGAAAGTGCGCAGGAAAAATAAAAACTGGCTAAAAGAATATTTATACCGGTAAATTTGCTCCAATCGTTGCATGTTTGACCAAAACGGTAAGCACTATGTTCAAGACCCACCTCCGAAAGATAGCCATATTTCCTGTACTGGTCTACCAATATGTGATTTCACCAATTTTCCCTGCAAGCTGCCGATACAGTCCTACCTGCAGTCAGTACATGAAAGAAGCCATCCTCAAGTATGGTGTACTCAAAGGAGGGGTATTGGGATTCAAACGGATCGGCAGATGCCACCCTTGGGGGGGACATGGCCATGATCCTGTGCCTTAGTCGATTTTTGGACTTCCCTTTTTTAAGGCTCGAATCACCATAACCAATCCTATAGTAACGAGTGGAATACTTAAGAGTTGCCCCATATTCAGTTGCATGGACTGCTCAAAGTCCACCTGAACTTCTTTGAAGAATTCCCAGAAAAAGCGTGTTCCAAACACCAGAATGAAAAATAGGCCGAAAAGCAGCCCATCGGGGAGTTTGGATTTGTACTTCATCCAAAGGCTGAGTAGCAGCAGAAAGATCAAGAAATAACCAGATGCTTCGAAGATCTGAGTAGGGTATTTTACTCGTCCAAGGGTTTTAACTGTAACGAGGTAATTGGTGGCCTGTTCTTTAACTTCTAGCTGGAGCGGGGTGTTCAGTGGCTCCGCCAAAAACTCTTTGGAAGAATTGAACTGCGTAAGTGCATACTTGATGTCTTGGGAAAGGATGGATTCCAAACTCTCCTTCGTATAATTTCCTTTGGTAATCACCACATCGAAATTTACTGGAACGATACCAGAACCCTTTATTTCGGCTTCTCGATCTGTAGGTTTGTAGGCTTCTATGGATTCAATGGGTACACGAAGTGTACTCAAAATTTCCTCAGTATCTCGAGCATATACGATTCCAGTGTCCGAGTTGGTGTCTTTTCCACCAATTTCAGAGTTCATCAAATTTCCCATGCGAATCAGCACGCCAGTTAGCGCTACTACAATCACAATTCGATCCACTACCCAAAGGTAGCGCAGCCCCTGATTCCGCTTGCAGTAAAGCCAGAGGGCAATTGGGATAGATATCGCAGCACCATGTGAGGCTAGCCCTCCTTCCCAAATTTTAAGGATATTCAATGGGTTGCCCAGGTATTTTTCAGGCTCATAAAACAGCACATGTCCCAAACGTGCGCCTACGATGGTAGCTAAAACCATGTAAATCGTGAGTTGATCTACCAATGCAGGTTTTTTTCCTTCTTTCTTGAAAAAGTAAACCATGATTTGCTGGGAGATGATAAATCCCAAAGCAAAAAGTAAACCGTACCATCTAAAGCGATCAACTCCCTCGAAAATGGTGGGGCTAGGATCCCAAACAATGAAGCTTAAAAGGAATGAAAGCATGCTTAATTCTGATCTAATTGATTTAATTCTTCTTCAAATCCTCTAGAGAGGATGGGGAATCGGCACCAAGTTTTGGGGTCTACATTGAAATCATCCAAGTGGAAGGAGGGGGCTAGGCGCTCCCTTTTCCATTGATTTCGTGACCAAAGTCGGAAGAATTTTTTAATATATTCCTTCAATTCTACCTCTGCAAACTCATTTTTTTTCCGAAGTGCAACAAATACTTCGAGGGGTGATCGCCGGTCTCGGATTGCCAAGCGTTCAATCTCAACCAAAAGGGAGTAGGGCATCAGGTCTTTTTCATCCGTTTGGCTTCGCTCCTGAGGTCGAAGTTCTGCCGTAGGGGTAAGCGAATTCACTTCACGAAGTCCTGGACGGTCCAGATTTTTCTCTGCCCACTGCAACCAGTGGATCACAAAATCCTTATCTACTCCTGCAATCGGTGAAATACTTCCACTCGTGTCTCCATCCATGGTCGCATAGCCCACATCTCCCTCACTTCGATTGGAGGTGGATAGGAGCAGGGCGTTTTTTAGGTTGGCCAAGAGCCAAATGATGGGTGAGCGTGTGCGTGCTTGGATATTCTGTAAACTGATATCGTCTTGCTCCCAAGTAAGTTTTCTACCCAGTACTCCTTCGATGGTTTGGGTGTAGGATTGGACATTTTCCTCGATGGACCAACTCATAAACGTTGCACCTAGGCTTTCAGCCAATGCTTTGGCAGAGTTAAAGGTGGCTTCTGAAGAGTTTTTCGTGCCTTGGTAGGCAGTGATTAGGAGCTGATTGACCAAGCTTTTCTCGGGGTCATTCGTGCTTGCCGTGAGCGGTAGCTCAAGTTTGGCGATAAATCCATCCACTCCAAGTTCTTGGATGCCTCGACGCACCATTTCAGCGACTAGCACAGCGATGGTCGAAGAGTCTGCACCGCCAGAAAGTGAGAGAACAAATCCTTTGGCTTTACTTTTCCTAAGGTAATCAAAGAGCGCCAAGCTAGACGCCTGCACAAATTCCCATTCTTTGGATTGAATGGGGGCGGTATGTTGTGGTTTATTTTCGAGTGTAAAGGCACATAGCTGAACCGATTCAAAGGAAAGCAATTGATTTCTACCGAGTATCGCTCCGTCTTTGGCAAGCAAAATCTCCCCATCAAAAATCATTCTACCCGCCTCATTGCCAAGTAGATTGACATAAAAATAATAGCAGTTGAACATCGCAGAGCTCTTGGAAACTAATGCTTTCCGCTCCAGGGTCTTGTTCATCGCAAAATGAGAGGCGCTTGGATTGAAAATCAAATCCACTTTCCGTTCACAAAGCCGGTATCCAGGCCGAGCATCTCCTCTCCATGCATCTTCACAAATCTCAAATCCGTAGTGAATGCCTTTCAAGTGAAAGGTAAGGTCTCCAAATGGAACTTGTATGCCGTTAATTTTAACCGTGGTTTGTTGCGAAGCAGGCCAGGGGGTAAACCATCGGAATTCATAGTGAACGCCATCGATGGCCATAAATTGCTTGGCTACAATGCCTTTTACGGCACCATTTTCAAGGATAGCCATGGTGTTGTACACCTTATTTTCCAATCGGATGGGCAGGCCAACAGCTAGGGTAATGTCTTTAGAGTAGGGTAGAAGTTGCTCGAGTTGTTGTTTGGCTTTTTCGGCAAACCAGGGGCTTAAAAAAAGGTCTTCTGCACCATAGGCAGTGAGGGTGAGCTCAGGAAAGCAAAGTAGCTCCACTTGCGCAGCACGTGCTTGTTGGATAGCGAGGACAATGCGCTCAAAATTTCCCTTCCAATCGAGGGGAGTTTGATTCAGTGTCGCGCCGGCTATCTTTAGTGCATTCATGCTTTTCTCAGTGAATTTAACAGATCAACGGGCAATCTGAAGTTTCTCACAGGCATTTTTTGAAGCTTCTTGCTCTGCCTTTTTCTTGGTTTCTCCTTTGCCTTGAGCCACTTCTTCTCCGTTGACCACCACAGCCACAACAAACTCCTTGTAGCGTTGGTTGCTACTGATATGGACAACTTGAAATTCAACCTGATTTCCTTCCCGCTGGGACCATTCAATTAGCTTGCTTTTATGGTTGGAAACGGTGGTGACCATTCCTTCCAAATCTAGGTGAATAAGGATCCGTTGAAGGATCAATTTTTTAGTGAACGCATACCCTCGATCCATATATATGGCGCCTAAAAAAGCTTCAAGGATATCCCCATAGAGGGATTTGTTAGCTACAAATTGGCGATTATCGACCACCTGCTGCAAGGTTTTTTTTAACCCTATTTTTATTCCAACCTCATTCAGGGTTTCCCGATTGACCAGTTTGGATCGGGTCTCTGTGAGAAATCCCTCATCTCGATAAGGGTATTTTTTAAATAAATGTTCGGCAATAACAGCGCCAAGAATTGCGTCACCTAGGAATTCCAGTCTTTCATTGGACTTCCGAAATCCTTTGTCGGTTTCTTCACCCAAGCCCGCAGGCGTAAGTGCAAGTCGGTAGAGGGCTAAATTAAAAGGCTTGCTTCCTAGAATTAATTGAATCGAGGTAGCAAGCCGTTTGTCCTTTGTACTAAAAAAGAGGGAGTGGATTCCTAATCGCTGAAAGAGCTTCACGCGGATCAGTTGTATTTTTTGAAAATGACAGAGCAGTTGTGCCCGCCAAATCCGAAGGTATTACTAAGCGCGTAGTTAATTTCTCTTTCTTGCGGCTTGTTGAAAGTCAGATTGAGCCTAGGATCAAATGCCTCGTCATCGGTAAAATGGTTGATCGTAGGAGGAATAAGGCTATGCTGCATGGCGAGTATACAAGCAATTGCTTCGATGGCACCTGCAGCCCCTAAAAGGTGTCCTGTCATGGACTTTGTGCTGCTGATGTTCATCTTGTACGCATGCTCCCCAAATATTTGCTGTATGGCTTTGGTTTCGCTCACATCACCAAGTGGCGTAGAGGTACCGTGCACATTGATGTAATCAATTTGTTCTGGCTGAAGACCTGCATCTTCGAGCGCAATTTTCATCACACTGCTCGCACCCAATCCTTCCGGATGAGGAGCAGTGATGTGGTTGGCATCTGCGGTCATGCCGCCACCGACCAACTCGGCATATATTTTTGCTCCCCTGGCTTTGGCATGCTCTAGTTCTTCTAGAATCAAAGCACCGGCTCCTTCACCCAAGACAAAGCCATCACGGTCATTGTCAAAAGGTCTTGAAGCTGTTTGGGGAGAATCATTTCGTTGGGAAAGGGCTTTCATGGCATTGAATCCACCGATACCAGATTCGGTAACGGCAGCCTCGGATCCACCACTAA
>JBILBQ010000097.1:0-9085 GCA_044353615.1 Algoriphagus sp.
GAAAATGCCCTCCCGATACGGTATGATCGGCATTAAAGACCACGGGATTATCGGTAACTGAGTTGATTTCGATTTCAAGAGTTTGCTTCAGGTGCAGGTAGGCATTCCAACTTGCGCCATGGACCTGGGGCATGCAGCGCAGCGAATAAGGGTCCTGGACACGGGAGCAATTGGCATGTGAGGCGACAATTTCAGAGTCTTTCAATAACTGGTGAAGGGTCTGCGCCACGTGGAGGTTGCCCGCATAAGGACGAAGCTGATGAAGATCGGCCGAAAACGGAGCTATGGAGCCCAGCAAACCTTCAATCATGAGCGCGCCACTGAGGTTGGCATGGCTGAGCAGGTTATGCATTCGCTCCACCACTTTGACGCCGTGAGCAGCCATAAACTGGGTGCCGTTGATCAAGGCGAGTCCTTCTTTGGGACCCAAGGTTAAGGGGGATTTTCCTAATTTTTCTAGCAAAATACCAGTTGGAATAACTCCTCCGCGGTAATTGACCTTGCCTGCACCGATTAGGGGTAAAAACAAATGGGAGAGGGGAGCCAAATCTCCAGAGGCGCCAACCGATCCTTGGATGGGTACGAGGGGTACTATTTCTTCTGAAATCATCCAGAGGATTCGCTCCAGGGTCTCGAGTCGTATGCCCGAAAACCCTTGGGCCAAAGCATGGCCTTTGAGCACCAACATGAGGATAGAAATCTCATTCTCCACGGGTTCACCAACTCCCACGGCATGGCTTTTCAATAAGTTGTCCTGCAGGAGCTGCGTATCTGCAGCCGATATCTTGCTGGTACAGAGCGGTCCAAAACCGGTATTGATTCCATACACAATCCGCTCACCTGCTGCAATTTCTGCCACAGCCGCTGCAGATTGTTGTACTTTTTGAATCGTAGCGGGGCTCAGGACTCCCTGAATCTCTTTTCTCGCCAAGCCTAGAGCGATGGAAGCAGTTAGTCGGTCTTCTCCGTATCGAAATGTCTTCATATTCGTTGGGGTTTTCAAAACCCCGAAGGATTTTAAATTGATTTTCAAAACCGCAAGAGTTTGAGATTGAGTCGAGCTCTGGCGATTTGAAGTAAATCTACTTTTTCTTTTTGATGCCTAATAATACTATATTTGTTAGTAACTGATACTTATAAAGCATCAATGGAACTGAGACACTTGACCTATTTCAAGGCGGTAGCAGAGGAATTAAACTTCCGAAAAGCTGCAGATCGCTTATTCATTTCCCAGCCTGGACTAAGCCGGCAAATCAAGCAGTTGGAAGAGGAGTTGCAAGCACAGCTATTCGAGCGCGATAAAAAGCAGGTCAAATTGACCGCGGCCGGAACCTATTTGAAAGAGGAGGTAGATTTTGTACTCAACCACCTCAAGATTACTGGGCAGCAAGTCAAGGAGATTGCCGAAGGTAGGGAAGGCGAGCTTCGCATTGGGTTTTTGGGTTCGGCGGCCAACCAGGTACTACCTGATTTACTCAACCAACTGAATAGCCGATTTCCAGCCATCACCACGAGTTTGGAGGAATTGAGTAACCAAGAACAAATTGATCGAATTCAAAAGGATAAGTTGGACCTTGGATTTGTGCGTGTTGCTTCCTTGCCTGAGGGACTCGAACGCAAGGTAGCGGATCGCGATACCTTTTCGCTGGTGGTACCCCAGGCTCATCCGCTTCAACCAGCAGATTTTCATTCCTTAAGCCAGTTTGCAGAGGCTCCCTTTATTTTATTCTCCTCGGACTATTCCAACCAGTATTACGAGCAAATTTTGGGAATCTGCAGCGCAGCAGGCTTTCGCCCAAAAATCAAACACAAATCAGTTCATGCACTGACAATCTTTCGCCTAGTTGCCAATGGGATGGGAGTAGCCATCGTACCCAGCTCGCTCCTGGTGGGCTATGCCGTGCCCGTACGTGGTATGGTGATCCCAGGCACTACTGCATTTACCGAACTCAGTATGATCTGGAAGACAACCAATCGAAATCCGGTCTTGGGGAGGGTGTTAAATTTAATTTAAAAATTCGAGGCAAATTGGTTTGATTTTGTTATCACTTGTGATAACTTATATCAATGATAACTCATCCAAAAATCACCGATTTTGACACGCTTCTTGACTTAGAACACGGAAAAATTGGAACGGAGACACGAAGCAAATTTGAGGAGCAATCCCAGCTCTTTATTGTGAGTGAAATGCTAAAAGCAGCTCGAAAGGAAGCCAACATGACGCAGGAGGAACTAGCTGAAAAAGTTGGAACGAAAAAAAGCTACATCTCCAAACTTGAAAATGGTAAAGTGAATGTTCGGCTTTCAACCCTTATTCAAATTTTTGAAGAAGGTCTGAATAGACGGGTGGGACTTACTTTTTTGTGATTATCCGCAGGAGTTAATGCTCCAATGGTCTTTCTGTTAGGATTGCGGATAATCCATATTCAGTTTATATTGGTGCTAAAATAACAAACCAATGAATAAATTTATTGCGCTTATTACGCTGCTTTTTGGTTCTGCTTTCTTTTATTCCTGTTCGGAAGGTGAATCTGAGCCTCAGGTCAAATTACCAGATAATCTCCTTGTGACCGTAGAATACCTCGCTAACGGGGTAGTTAAGGCAAATTTTAAAGCGGATGACGCAGTTTTTTATAAGGTTAACTTTGGAACTCCAGGGGAGGTAAGTCAACGAGTGGATGGCAATACTGCTTCCAAGACCTTTACCCAAAGAGGTAATTTTCAATTGAATGTACAGGCCCATGCAACAGAATTGGATTATGTGGTTGCATCTCAAACCATTAGTATGACTGCAGCCTTACTGGGACTGGGTCCAAATGCGGGATATACAAGTCCGGATAGCTACGATGGATACAATAAGGTATGGTCAGATGAGTTTTCGGGCACTACACTTTCTTCCGACTGGACTTTCGAATTAGGGGATGGATGTCCGGCGCTTTGCGGCTGGGGTAATCAGGAATTGGAGTTTTATAAGAAGGAAAACACCACCTTACAAGATGGAAACCTAGTTATCACAGCAAAAAAGGAAAACGCAGGCACCAGAAATTACACTTCTTCTCGATTAATTACCAAAGGGAAGAAATTTTTCACCTACGGAAGAGTTGACATCCGAGCCAAGCTTCCCAAAGGACAAGGGATGTGGCCTGCGTTGTGGATGTTGGGTGAAAATATCTCTGAGGTCAGTTGGCCTAAATGCGGAGAAATTGACATCATGGAGATGGTTGGTGGAAGTGCAGAAAATAAAGATGGAACTATTCACGGAACCGTACATTGGGACAACGCCGGGAGCAACGCCAATTATGGGGGGAAAACAAGTCTTCCCTTTGGAATTTTCAATGATGAGTACCACGTTTTTTCGATCATTTGGGATGCTGAAAAGATCGTTTGGCTATTAGACAATGTCCAATATCACGTCATTGACATTCGGCCAGTGGAATTGAATGAATTTCAAAAACCATTTTTCTTTATCTTAAATGTCGCTGTAGGTGGTATTTGGCCGGGTATCCCCGATGGAAGTACGGTTTTCCCTCAGGAAATGAAGGTGGACTACATTCGTGTCTTTCAGAAAAAATAGGAACCTAAATTAACCTCATCATTAAACGAAGGAAGCAGAAATGCTTCCTTTTATTTGTTTTAGGATATCGGCATTCCTGGAACTGCTGCTCGCTATTTCTATGATTTTTGGCTGAAGGCTAGGTTCGTAAAACTCCGATAAGGCAGACTGCAGTTCCTCTGAAGTAGTGACTGATGCATAGTGAAATCCATACTCGGCTGCCAAATGCACCGCCGTCAGGGCCTGTTTAGTTTCAAAAAATTCGGCCAACTCGGATAGTCGTGCTGGCCCGTCGATTAGCCTAAAGATGCCTCCTGCATGATTGTTGAGCAGGATGATTCGCAGATTTGCAAAGGGATAGTTGTGCCAAAAAGCATTCCGATCGTAGAAAAAGGCCATGTCCCCAGTAATCAAGGTAACCAAGCTCTCGCGAACAAAGGCAGCGCCAACTGCTGTGCTGCTGCTGCCATCGATGCCTGAGGTCCCGCGGTTGCAGCAAATCTCTTGAGTTCGCCTTCCGAGAAAATTTAAGTAGCGCACCGCCATGGAATTGGCAACGTGAATCAGGCTGCTGCTTGGGGTACGATTAAGAACGGTGGCAAGTGCTCCATATTCTCCAAATTTCACTTCCCGAAGAACCTTAGGTAAAGCACCAGACACGCGAGCCTCCAAGTTTTGCCAGTTTTGGAAATAGGAAGAATCCTGGGTTGGAATCTCCCCAAGCATCCAACGCAAAAAAGGAAGGGGCTCGCACTCCAAAACTCGCGATAGGCTCTGAAAGGTGTCTTTTGCCTGCCCAACCGTTTGGATGTGCCAATGGGCTACCTGCTGCTTGCGTAGAAATAACTTGAGCGACTTGGAAATGATAGATTTCCCAAAAGTGAGGAGTAAATCTGGTCGGAGCTCGTCCTGAAACGCTTCATTCCCGATCCAATGGTCGTGCAAGGTAATGCATCCTTCTCCCTGCATATTGGAAATGCTGTCGGCGACCACCACCACTTGCTTTGTTCGTGCCAATTCTTCCAGCACTTGGAGGAGTTCGGGATGGGAATCTTGCTGTCCCGGAACCAGCAGGATGCGCCTCTTGCCTTGCAGCTTCTGCTTGAGAGTTTCCATGCTTTCTGCACTCAGGCTGTAGCTTGAGGATTCGACTTGAAATGTGCGGGGCTGCTTGGGAAACTCGAATACTTCTCCGGGCTCGGGATAAAAAGGTTCGCGTAGCGGAATATTGATATGGACCGGTCCAGCAGGAAATTCCCGACTAAGGTGAATGGCTTCATTTACTGTACGCTGGGCAAACCATACCTGGTCTGCCTGGGCAAAGGAATCGGGGAAGCGGAAGCTTTTCTTGACATGCTTGCCATAGACCTCCTCTTGGAAGATGGTTTGTCCATCCCACTGATCCACCCATTCCGCCGGTCGATCGGCGGTCAATACAAGCAAAGGAATCTGTTGAAAAAATGCCTCTGCAATGGCTGGGTAATAGTTGAGCGCTGCAGATCCTGAGGTACAAACGAGTACTACGGGTTGCTTCAGCTGCTGGGCCATGCCCAAAGCTATAAAGGCAGCCGACCGCTCGTCGGAAATAGTTCGGACCTCCATCTCGGGATGCCGCGCAAAAGCCAGCGTCAGGGGAGCGCAGCGGGAACCGGGCGAAAGCACCACTTGCCGAATGCCCTGTGCTGCACAGATGGCGACTAAATCAAGGATAGGCTGGAGGATCAAGCGTCTGGATTTTGTATAAACTTACCGATGATTTGGCATTTCAATTCGGTTTCCTCCCATTCTTTTTGGGGATCGGAATCTTCGGTTACTCCAGCGCCCGCATAAAGGACCACTTGACCATCCCGAAAACTTGCCGTGCGGAGATTGACAAAGAGTGAAGTTGCTCCTTCGATCTGAACAGGCCCTAAAAAGCCCGCATAAAAACTCCGATCAAAACCTTCAAAGGCTTTCAAAAAGGCCTGTGCTTCTTTCCGAGGCATGCCACAAACGGCGGAGGTGGGGTGAAGCAAGGAGAGCATGACGCTACCGAGGTTGGCAAATCCTGTGCTTCGCATATTTACCTTAAAGTCTGAACGAAGGTGGAGGAGATTGCCTGCAAGGATGGTTTTGGGGCCATGCTCTTCGTATTCTCTTAGGCGAATGGTCTTGAAGCAATCTACAATGTAACGACTGACTAAGGCCTGCTCTTCGATTTCTTTCTGCGTCCAAGCTGCAGATTTCATGGGATTATCGCCTTGAGCCGGCTGAGTGCCCGCCAAAGACATGGTATAAAAGAAGTCTCCCTCTGTTTCAATCAAGGTTTCAGGACTCGCACCCATCCAAGTACCTACCTGCGGAATATGGAAAAAATTGACAAAGGAATAAGGATACTGCGAAAGGAGAGCGGCAAGAGTTCTGCCTAAATCGAAGCCTTCAGGCAAGGAAATCACCTTGGTGCGGGCAGGAACGATTTTTTCAAGGTTGCTTGCTGCGATGGTTTGGATGCCTTTCTCCACCAGTTCGAGGTAATGTTCTTTTCCCTGTTCTGCTGTACTAGCAGTAGGAGAGTACTGAGTCTTGCCAGCAAGTAGCTTGGAAATATTTTTTTTCAGTTCCACGCCATCGACAGCCTCTCGATGGCTTAGCATCCAGTCAGGCAGGTCCTCTTGGCTCAAAGGAGGATCTAGCGGAAGTTTTTCGTAGCGATCTGCTTGTATAAAAAAAGCTTTTTTGTCTTCCTGGTCAGCAAAGGGATGCACGATAAATCCAGCGGGCAACTCCTCCAAGTTCAGGGAAACGCGTCTGGGGCTTTGACTGAAGTCTTGAATAAAAGCGAGGTGAGAGGTTCGGGGCTTTCGCCACAGCGCAAAGGATCCACCTGAAGCCAAGCCTTCTTGGAGTAGAATATCTAGCCCTTCTTCGATTGAAATCGCCTTGCCTTCTTCAATTAAATTCATTTTTTATCCAAGATGGCCATCGTAATTCTGCTGATGCAGCAGAGTTGATCGGCCTCGTTGACAATTTTTATTTCCCATACCTGGGTTGACTTTCCCAAATGTACGGGTCTTGCAGTGCCTTTTACCTTTCCGGATTTGACCCCCCGAATGTGGTTGGCATTGATTTCTAGGCCTACGCAATCCTGTTTGCTTCGATCTAAGGTCAAGGACGCAGCCACCGAACCTAAAGTTTCAGCAAGGACCACATTTGCACCACCGTGTAACAAGCCCATGGGCTGTATGGTTCGATGATCTACGGGTAAAGTTGCCTCCAAAAAATCTTCCCCTATTCCAGTGAATTCTAAGCCGATATGGTCCACTAGCGTATGCACGCGAACCGTATTCAATTGCTCAAGGGTTGGTTGGGAAAGAAAAACCATGAATATTTGGGTTAAAACCAGTTTCTTTGGGTGCTGGACAAAATTAAAGAAAGTTGAACCTAAAAAAAATTTACCTGCTCCGACATGGGCAAACGGACTACAATTTACAAGGAGTAGTTCAAGGAAGCGGAATCGATGCGCCAATCAATGCCACAGGTAGGGCACAGGGCGATGCATTTTTTCGCGCCTACCGAGACATTCCATTTGACCAGCTATACCATTCTGCCCTGATTCGCACGCGTCAATCCATCCAAAGATTTATTGATTTGGGGATTCCTGTAACTTCTCTTTCGGAGTTAAATGAAATTTCTTGGGGAGAATACGAAGGTACACCCATGACGCCCGAGGAGGGAGAATACTACCGAATGATGCTGCACCAGTGGCAAGAGGGCAATCTTGACTATGCCATTGCTGGAGGAGAAAGTCCAAATTCGGTGGCGGAGCGACTTCATCGAGCGATTCAAATCATTCTGAACGGCTCTGGTGAGACTATTTTGGTGTGCATGCACGGCCGAGCTATGCGTATTTTTTTAAGTTTGATTTGCCAAACTCCCATGAAGGAAATGGATCAGTACGAACACGGGAATTTGTGTTTGTATCTTTTGCAGCAGCAGGAAGACGGAGGTTTTACCTTACTTAAAGAAAACGATCAGACGCACCTTAAGGAGTTGTAGCAGATTTAGCAGATTTTAAGGCCTTCTTTTTCTGTTCTGCATTCGCGTCAAACTGGAGCATGTAGCGCTGGAAAACTGAATTGTTCTCACTCAAATCAAATACCCGAAAGGCGAGTTGCTGCAACTGGAAGCGTCTTCCGTCAGAGAAACTAATCCAATATTCTCCAAGAAGACATTCGTTGAATGTCGAAGTGGGAATCTCAACCAATAGCGCAAGCTCAGAATTGCCACCGTAGATTTTCGTTGGAAAAAAGGGATTGAGTTGTGCTGCAATACTTTCCATATCGGTTTGAAGCATTTCAAGTTCCTCCTCATTAAAAAGCACCAAAAAAATCTTTGACTCGGGCTCTTTTGCAAAGCCCAAGCTGAAGATAAACACGAAAAGGAAGAGGAGAATTATCTTTTTCATTACCCCAATATAGGTGCATTGCAAAGGAAATTCAAGTTTGTAAAAAAAATTAGTCCACGGTCGACGGACCACGGTCCACAGCAGATTGAAGTGAACATCCACTCTAAGTTCCTAAGGGAACCTTTCAATGATTGGATATTCCTAATGATAAAATCTGCGTGTTTTTCCTTTCAGATCTGCGTAAAAAAAAATCGGATGCTAATCCACAAAAAATTAAAGCCAAAAAAAAATCTCCGAGGAGCTCGGAGATTTAAATTAGGTGAGTGAGAATTAGGCTTTAGCAGTTCTTCTTTTTGCTTTTGTTGCCTCCTCCTCGTTTTCGTCTTCAACACCGGCAAGGATTCTTCCGCAGTGCTCGCAAACGATTAATTTTTTCTTTTCACGGATATCCGCCTGACGCTGTGGGGGAACCGTATTGAAGCAACCTCCACAAGCACCTCTTTTTACCATCACTACAGCTAGACCATTCTTGGCATTTGCTCTAATTTTAGTAAAGGACTTGATCAAGCGCTCATCTACTTTCTTGGCAGCTTTATCTCTGTCGGATTGCAACTTGGATTCTTCGGATTCGCTTTCAGCAATGATGGTAGAAAGTTCGTCTTTCTTCAAGTCAAGATCCTTCTGACGGTCAATCTTGGTTGCGCTAGTTTTCTCGAATTCAGCTTTTAGGTGATCAATTTTCACCCCAGCTTCGGAGATTTTCTTTTTAGAAACTTGAATATCCAGGTCCTGAAGCTCCAATTCCTTGGTGATGGCATCGTACTCACGGTTGTTCCGTACGTTCATCTGCTGCTCCTGGTACTTCTTGATTAGTTTCTCAGCTTCTTTGATGTTGTCCTTCTGACGCTTGATCTCTTCTTCGAAACCTTCGATTTCTCTCGTGAATTTATCAAGTCGAGTTTCGTAGCCTGCTATCTCATCTTCAAGATCTTGCACTTCCTCAGGAAGGGCTCCTCTTACTTTAACGATGGCATCTAGCCTTGAATCTATAAGCTGAAGGGTGTAGATAGCGTCGAGTTTCTGTGCTACTGTACTTTCCATGAACTATCGGTAGGATGTGGGATTTGTAACTACTTTTGACAAATAGA
>JBILBQ010000187.1:0-2643 GCA_044353615.1 Algoriphagus sp.
ACTGCCGATCTATTGCTTTTCAAGGAAGGTGGAGAATTGCTTTTGGATAAAATCCTCGATCAGGCTGGCCAAAAAGGTACCGGTGCTTGGTCGCTGACAACTGCCTTAGAATACGGCATTCCTTACAGTCCCCTTGCTGAAGCAGTGAATGCGCGAGGCGTTTCTGGAGAAAAAGCGATGCGAGTAGCATTTTCTAAAACCTTCCAACATGAATTCCAACCCGTAGAAGGCGCTTTGGAAGCTTGGCTACCCAAGATCAAAGAGGCCTATGGGTTGGCACGAATCATCAACCATGAGGTAGGTTTCCGATTGATGAAAACGGTCTCAGATGCCAAAGATTGGAACCTTAATTTCAATGAAATCGCGCGAATCTGGACCAATGGCTGCATCATCCGATCCGGTTTGATGGAGACCATTTCAGCCAATTATGCAGAACAGGTTTCCTTCATCGAAATGGCTGGAGTGAAAGAACAGGTGATTTCAGGAAGAAAGGATTTGGCTGAAATCGTAGGTTTGGCCTTGACAAAAGGCTTTGCTTTACCCGTCATGAGTGGGGGGATCAACTACCTTCTCGGTCGAATTACGGCCGAATCTTCTGCTTCGGTCATTCAAGCCCAACGTGATTATTTTGGTGCACATACCTACCAGCGAAAAGACGATTCGAGTGGAAAGTTTTACCACACCCAATGGACCTAAGGGTACTACATTAGATTTAAAAGCTGGACTTGATCCAGCTTTTTTATGGAATACAGCATAGAACCAACTAGATAGAAATCGAAACGTTAAATTTTTCTCTTTTGAATATTAGCTCAATAAAAAGCCACAAACGCAAATAGGCTTTGAGGTTCACTATCCAGGGCCGTGGACAGTGGACTGTCAGCTGTTGACGAGTATTCGCCACCTGGATTCTCTTTTTCTGACCACCTGGCCAAATTGCGAATACTCTTAATTTTTCTTTTTTCCATCAACGGGATTGGATTTGGATAAACAAGGAGCGAACTTCAAGAATCAACTCAAGCCATTACTTATGTCTTTCAAATCTACTGTTCTGGGTCTGCTTTTTGGGCTACTATCCACCTTTGGCACTGCTCAAAATTTGGTCATTACCCAGGTCCACGTGGTTTCGATGGAGAACGAGAAAATTCTAACCAATCAAAACGTATTGGTGAAAAATGGGAAAATCCAATCCATTCTCCCCACCACAAGCACCTTGAGTTCCGAATGGCAAAGCGCTCCTCGTATTGATGGTAAAGGCAGTTTTGTTTTCCCTGGATTGGCCGAATTTCACGCCCACTTGCCCGTGTCTACCGATGGCAGCACGCAGCTGCAAGAAGAGTCCATGTGGTTGTATCTGGCCAACGGAGTTGTCCGCATTCGAAGCATGCTGGGTCATTCGAGCCACTTGGAACTGAGAGAACGAATTAATTCTGGAAAGTTGATGGGTCCACGAATTGTGATTTCTGGACCTTCCTTCAGTGCCACTACCGTAACCGACCCGCAGCAGGCTGCAGACAGGGTGCGGGAACAAAAACTGGCGGGATACGACCACCTCAAAATTCACCCTGGGCTTACCCTAGAGGAAATGACAGCAATTTCACGAACAGCTAAACAAGAAAAAATTCCTTTTGGCGGGCATGTTCCCCTCGAGGTAGGAATTCGCAATGCCCTACAAAGTGGGTTCAAATCGGTGGAACATATCGATGGCTACATGGAAGGTTTACTCCCAGCTTCTCTCACCATTGACCCAACCACTTCAGGACCTTTTAATCTCAACCTAGCAAGTCAGGTGGACTGGAGCAAGTTGCCCGAATTGATTCAGCTTACCTTGGCTCAAGGAAGTTACCTTGCGCCTACCCTCACGCTTTTTGACCGCTATTTTGGATACATTCCTGCAGACACCTTTAGAGTAGCCCCAGAGATGAAGTATTTGCCAGGCCCCCAGATTCAGCAGTGGGTAAACACCAAAAAGCAATTGGAACGAGCTGGCATGCTGGACAAGGAAAAAGTGGCTCCCTATCTTGCGTTTCGGAGAAAACTATTTTTGGAGCTGCACCGTGCAGGGATTCCCATGCTGATGGCTTCGGATTCCCCGCAGGTATTCAATGTGCCTGGCTTTTCCATCCATCACGAGATCGCCCTGATGTCCGAAGCTGGGATGTCCAATTTGGAAATTTTAAAAACCGGCTCAATCGTTCCTGCGAAGTATATGGGAACCGAAAGCAGTTGGGGACAGGTAAAAGAAGGCTTTGATGCCGACTTTGTGTTGGTGGAAAATAATCCACTCCTCGACCTAAAGACCCTCCAAAAACCTGTCGGAGTTGTGATCCGAGGGCAATGGATCGGGAGAGAAGAACTCCAAAGTCAATTGGACCGAATCGAAAAAAACCACCTCAGAAATTAAACTGATTATGAAAAAGCAACTTATTCCTAGTTTAAATTTCCCTTTTTACCAATTCCTACTTTTTGTTGCTTTAGCAATTAGTAGCTGTACTGCCCCTCCAAAACAAAATCCCAAATCAGAAACCACCACCTTTATGATTCATTCCGAACACCTAACCGACTTTCAAGGAAAGCCCGTGTACCGCTATGTATTGGACAACGGCACCATGCAAGTGGAACTCTCCAACTTTGGAGGGCTTGTAT
>JBILBQ010000192.1:0-28661 GCA_044353615.1 Algoriphagus sp.
GAGAAAAAGACGACTACATTATTAGTTATCAGCACGATACGCTACCTGTATTTGGAAAAGGATTGGGTGAAAATGAAAGGCATTGGACCTCAGTCATTCGCCAAGGAATGATCGCTGCACTTCTCGAAAAAGACATTGAGAATTACGGACTCCTAAAATTGACTCCAAAGGGAGTGAACTTTTTGGAGGACCCCTACTTAATTGAGCTTTATAAAGATCAGGATTTCGAAAAGCTTGGACAGAATGAGGTTGAAGAAGAACAACTCCAATCGGCTCAAGCCTACGATGAAAAATTATTTGAGCTATTAAAAGTTGAGCGGAAGCGTGTGGCAAAATCAAAAGGGCTTCCCCCCTACGTGATTTTCCAAGACCCTTCCCTTGAGGAAATGGCGACAGTTTATCCCACTACCAAAGAAGAGCTTTCCCAAATCAATGGGGTAGGAATGGGAAAAGTGGAAAAGTTTGGAACCTCCTTTCTACAGGTTATCCAAAATTATGTGACCGAAAATGAAATAGAAACTGCTTCAGAGGTAGTCATAAAGACCTCAGGAACAAGATCTAAGGTCAAGATTTCAATCATCCAGCAGATTGATCGTAAAATCAATTTGGAAGAGATTGCACAAAATCTCAACATTTCCTTGATAGACCTGCTGCAAGAAATTGAACAGATCACTTACAGTGGCACCAAACTAAACATAGACTATTACATCCACCGCATCATGGATGATGAGCGAGAAGATATTCTTCTGGATTACTTCATGAATGCGGAAACTGATCATATTAAGGATGCTTTGGATGAGCTCGAGGGAGAAGATTTCACGGAGGAGGAACTTCGTGTGTATCGAATCAAGTTTATTTCAGAACACGCCAATTAACTAAACGTATCCATGAATATTCTTTTATTGGGTAGTGGAGGAAGAGAGCACGCATTTGCATGGAAGATTGCGCAAAGTCCTCGCTGCAACCAACTTTTTGTTGCCCCAGGCAATCCAGGAACAGCCGAAATCGCAACCAATGTTCCCCTGGGAGTAACTGACTTTCCCGGAATTTCTAATTTTATTCAAGCCCATGGCATTGACCTTTTAGTCATTGGACCAGAAGAACCTTTGGTAAAGGGATTGGTAGATTACCTGCACGACCAAGCAGGAATGGAGCAACTATTGGTGGTTGGTCCATCACAATTGGGAGCTACCCTTGAAGGAAGTAAAGATTTCTCCAAGCAGTTTATGCTTCGCAATGGAGTCCCTACTGCTGCTCATGCCACGTTTCATGCCCATCAATTGGAGGAGGGACTTGCTTATTTGGAGAAGCAATCCTTGCCTATCGTCTTGAAAGCGGATGGATTGGCTGCTGGAAAAGGGGTGTTGATTTGTGAAAGTTTGGAAGAAGCGAAAATCTCTTTAAAAGAAATGCTCATAGACGCAAAATTTGGAGATGCCTCTTCGAAAGTTGTGGTGGAAGAGTTTTTAACTGGGATTGAACTCTCAATTTTTGTGGCTACAGATGGGATAAGCTATAAAATATTGCCCGAAGCCAAAGATTACAAGCGGATCGGTGAAGGGGACACAGGACTCAATACAGGCGGTATGGGAGCAGTTAGCCCTGTTCCGTTTGCAGATGCTGCCTTTTTGAAAAAAGTGGAAGAGCGGATTGTAATCCCTAGCATCCAAGGATTAGAAAAAGGAGGGATCCCCTACAAAGGATTTTTATTTATTGGGTTGATGAATTCGAATGGTGAACCCTTTGTAATTGAATACAATGTACGGATGGGTGATCCAGAAACAGAGGCGGTCCTTCCGCGGATTGAAAGTGATTTTGTAGATTTACTTGAAGCTATCGCTGGTGGATCACTTGCTAGTTACAGGCTTGAGCTTTCTCCGCAAACCTGTGCTACAGTAGTGATCGTTAGCGGTGGATATCCTGAAGGGTATGAAAAGGGTTTTCCCATATCGTTACCTGAACCGAGTTCAGGAACCGTCCTTTTTCATTCCGGTACTGCACGTAATGAATCAGGAGTGCTTATAAATTCAGGGGGCCGAGTCTTTGCAGTCACGGGGATGGGTGCTAATTTGGAAGAGGCATTGGCTGCGGCTTACGAAACAATTGACAAAGTGTCTTGGCAAAAAGCCTATTATCGAAGAGATATTGGCCAAGATATTTTAAAACTAGGAATTAAATAATTGGATTTAGAGGCGCGAGCCCTATAAAAAATAGATATGTCTGGATGTAGTTCATGCTCCACCTCTTCAGGAGGTACTGGAGGATGCCAAAACAATGGCACCTGCGGCACGAGTGATTGCAATAAAATGAATTCTTTTGATTGGCTCTCCCAAATGGGTATCCCCCAGCTGGATCAGTTTGATGTCGTTGAAGTCAAATTTAAGGGAGGAAGAAAAGAGTACTTTAGAAATGTGGATTACCTAACACTGCATACGGGTGATCCCATCGTAGTTGATGTGCCTAGCGGGCACCACATTGGCCATGTTTCCTTACAAGGTGAGTTGGTCCGACTCCAAATGCAAAAGCGAAAAGTTAGAAACGATGACAACATCACTCGGATCTACCGTGTAGCTACGCAGAAGGACATGGAGAAGTGGGAAGAGGCTAAGGCAAGAGAGGTACCAACCTTGTATCGATGCAAGCAAATTGTGGACGAATATAGCCTCAACATGAAAATGTCTGATGTTGAATTCCAGGCTGACAATTCCAAGGCTACCTTTTACTATTCTGCCGAAGATCGAATTGACTTCAGAGAGTTAATCAAATCCCTTGCAGGAGAGTTTAAGGTACGCGTAGAAATGCGTCAAATAAGCCTCCGCCAGGAAGCTGGAAGATTGGGAGGAATTGGTGTATGCGGCAGAGAACTGTGTTGCTCCACCTGGCTGGTAGACTTTAAAAATGTAACTACTTCAGCTGCGCGCTACCAAAATCTCTCACTCAATCCTGGAAAGTTGAGTGGTCAATGTGGGCGTTTGAAATGCTGTCTCAACTATGAGCTAGACACCTACATGGACGCCATCAAGGATATTCCGCAGGTGGAAAAGCCGCTCCTGACGGAACAAGGTCCTGCCAAATTGCAAAAGACAGATATTTTCAGAAAGTTGATGTGGTTCAATTACAACCATGACAACGACTGGATCAGCATCAGCTGTGATCGCGTACGCGAAATACAAGCCCTAAATGAACAGGGAGTGAAGGTTTTTAGCCTGAAAGTAGATGAATCGACTGAGGCAGAAGATCTAGCGGCACAATCTACCCGTGAGTTGGAATTGCTGGACAAGAAGTTTTCCAAGAAGAAAAAGAAAAAGAAGCGGCCTACAGAGGGAAATGCGATGCGCGTGAATCAGAACCAGGCTCCTCGTCCTGAGAGTCAGGCTCCTAAAGCTGGGGAACCACAGCAAGCTCCTACCCCACAAATTAGGCCTGCAGACGCTAATTCCTCTCCTAGACAAGGCGACAAGCGTAAAAAGCATAAAAACAGGCCTCGGCCAAACTTTAATGCAGGTCCTTCAGATGCTCCAGTATCCAAAGGAGAATCACCTGCACCAAAGCCTACCAACAATCCATCGGAAACCCCTAAACGATTTCCGCCAAGAATCAATCAAGGGCCAAGTGGCACAAAAGGAAATGACTAAAATCTACCAAGCATCCCTTCTTGGATTAGCTCTATTGCTATTTTCTTGTGGAAAAGATCGGATGTATGAGGAATACCATTCTTTTGATTCTGACCGTTGGCAAGAGGCTGACTCAATTTCTTTTGATCTTACAACCTTGGATACATTGAGAGGAAAGTCAGTTATTGGAGTCCGATATACAGAAGAATATCCCTTTTCCAATTGCTACATCAAACTGATTGTTCAGGATTCTCGTCAGGTGGTTTTAATGGATAGCCTATGGAATGTGCCTATTTTTGACCGGCAAACGGGTAAGCCTATCGGGCAGGGATTTGGTAACACCTTCACTACCTATGACACACTACCCATTACCCTCCCAGCAAAAACTACAAAAGTAATTATGCTTCAATACATGCGGTTAGCTGAATTAGAAGGAATTGAGGCAGTTGGTTTGAAGGTTTTAAAACCTTAAAATCATGCCCTCTAAAAGGGAAATAGTAGCAGTAAAAGCTATCAAAACGATTCCTTTCTGAAATTTGGGATTTCCAATCAGCTGCTAAAGTATATGATTTGATAGTCAATGGATTACTCTATTTTTGTTAATTCCTGCAGTTGTTTATGCAATTGCCCTTGCGAAAATCTTTTCTATTGGCGTATATTTGCAACATCTTGGTGCGGGATTTTTATTTTCTCAAGGCACCAACACGGATTAGAGAGTTGGGTGAGTGGCTGAAACCAACAGTTTGCTAAACTGTCGTACGGGTTATACTGTACCGGGGGTTCGAATCCCCCACTCTCTGCATAAAAAACGCCCCTAAATTATGATTTTAGGGGCGTTTTTGTATTTAACAAGTTCGATCCTTTCAATAAGGGAATCAATATTAGGTAGAATATTAGTCCTATCAGGTTACCTTTTCCAAAGGAAAAACTACAGGGAAAAGCGTACGGAAAATTGGTTTCATTTTGTGGTAAATCAGGTTCTTCACTTGCTCAGTTTCATTAGCATCCATCCAATAAGAATAGTGTAATGATAATTCATCTTCCAGTTGGCTATTTTGATCTATTTTAGGTTTAGGTGTTAAACTAGTCAAACTACCTAAACTACCTCCTTGGTCAACTTTTCTCTCCTCAAAGCCTAAATCTATAGCTAACGAATTCAGGTTTAGGTTATTTTTTTTGATTGTTTTTGCTAACTCCTGATTCAAAGAATTTGGGAAATGAAGAAGTAATGCCTCTAGGGCTTTCGCCTTAATTAGGTTAGGAATATCAAGTTTGAACGCCCCTAAAATAGATAGGAGTCGTTTTTCATTTCCTAAGTGCACCTGAGCAAAATCATTTTCCAACTTCACCAATATCTTATCTGATGTATTTTCTTTAAAAATTGGCAAAACCCATTTTTTCTCTTGCTCCTGCAAAATCAATTCCAGTAACTCTAAAGAAATCAATTCTTGGGATTTATCACCCTGATTGATCATCATCACAATTTGATTAACAGTTAATGGATCATGCTTGAAAGAAAGACAGAAAAGTATGTCATTTTTTGTAGCATTAATCTCTAACAAAATCAGTTTATCGAGTTCTGGATAAGATTTCCCTAAATCCTTATGACAGATCAAGAGGTAAGTATACTTCTGAATTCTGTCCTCTAATAATTGATAATACTCTTGGTTTTCAAGATTTTGAACCTGCTTATTTACCAAATTCTGAATAACTGAAGTATATAGAAAATCCGTGACTTTTAGATTCTTTTGGGAATTATAAAAATTGAAAGAAATATTTTTTTGGATTAGACTTGTTTGCAAAAACAATTCAATCAATTGGAGTAGTCGACCGAAACGCTGATGACTCAGTTTTAATAAAACTAGTTGATCTAAGATTTTTTCGAGTTGCGGAACAGAACAAGATTTTACTATTTCTATGAGATTTTCAGTTTCAGAGACAAAAATACTTTCCTCATTTTCTGAATTCTTCTTTATAAAATCAGAATTAGAGTCATTTGACCTTCCAGCTACATCAATTGTCTCTATTGAAAGAAACTTATGAATTATCTGCATCACTTGCTCAACTGGACCAAGATGTTGCGGCTTGTTTGCTTGCAATAGAACCTCTTTTTGGACAACCTCCTTGTCAACTTCACTTTCACGAGTTATGGGACCAGTTAAAGAATTAAGAATATTTGAAAGCTCGATTCGATAGAAGTAAATCAGCTTTCTGGAAACAAGCAGCCAAATAATCAAAATCGCAAATACTAATATCAAAAGGGCTAAAACCTTGTATTCAAAACTTTGGATTGTACTCACAATAAAAATAAGAACTGCAGCGATCAATTGGCCAATGGTTTTCCCAAAGCCATCTGCATAGTTTTGTGTAAGTCCCCGCTTTTCAATTGGGTAGGCCTGGTACAATAAATTGATGGTAGGTGCATAAACAGACCGGTAGAGCGATCGTTCAAATACCTTGCTCAATGAGGAAACAATTAAAAGTATACTTAGGTATCCTATGAAAAAAGACGAAATCCCAATGATAGTAATGAATCCAAGCGCAAAAATCATCGTTGAAAGACTTATGAAAACCCCATATTGTTTTATCAAAAATTTGGAAAAAAAGGATTTAAGGATCAATTCAAGTATGCGCATCCCCCCAAAAAGGAGCGAAAAATAGCTAGCCAATACCAAAGGATCGGTCATTTGACTGGCTGAAACCTCCATTAAGGAGAAGTCTACCAGGAATTGAATCACCACAGCAAGCATCACAGCAAAAAAAATGTACCGGAAATACGGTTCTTTGCTTACTTTTTTCTGGTTTTCAGCATTTGTGGCACTATTCTCTTCTAGTGGCTTGACTACTGGTCGGGCTTTAATCCCCCTACTCAGTATAAAGGTGAGCACTGTAAAGGAGAGCATTCCAAAAAAGGAAATCATCAAAAATTTATCACGTGTAAAAAATTCTAAAGTCAGCAAAGCAGGTACTGACAAATAGGATATAATGGATGAAATTCCTTCTCCTGAACTAATTATTCCATTGTATTTCTTGGTTTCTTCCAGGTTAAAAATATTGCTGGGTAGTTTCCAGAAAACAAGAGAAGTAAAGTTGGAGGAGACCCATAACCAAGCATATGCAAAAAATATGAGGAAGTAAAGGTATAGCCCTTCCACATAGGCGACCCAAATCGCGAGCATGACTAAAGCGAAGAACAAACCAAAGCCTGTGGAAGCTTTAGCAAATCCCCATCTTTTCTCAGCTGAATTAAAAAGCCAAGTAATCAATAATCCACCAAAGCCTGACAAAAGGTAGGCCATGGGGAGTTTTGACGTGCCTATTTCACTGATGAAAAGGGCATTTACAAAGACAAAAAAGTAAGAATTGAATATCCCTAATGCAAGGGATAATAAAATCATCCCAATAATAAAATAGGAGCTTTTTGATTTAGACATTTTTTCTTAAAAAGAATAGCTCAATTTAAGAGTCATGAATCGAGGGCGTTGAGTGAAGTACGGAACATATTGATCTCCATAAGCTGTACCTGGTGCATCACCAGGGAGATTAAAATTAGCTTCAGCTTCTCTGGCTCCAGGGTGGTAATAATTCGGATTATTGTTGTCGAGAATATTCTTATTCAAGATATTTTCAATACCTAAATCCAAGCGAAGGAATGGAATCATTTTGGCTTTAAAAGCAATATTGCCGTTCACCAACAAATACGCTGGAATTTCGCCGCTACCATCCCCCAAACCATAGTTAGATGCTTGTGTAGTCCCTTCACCGATCGGGCGTCCACTCACATAATTCGCCCTTAAATTGAGCACATTGGTGAAGAAACCTAAATCTGTTTTCTTGGTGATGGATAAATTGACCCGGTGTGAGGCAATGTCTCCAAGTCGAATCGGTTTCTCCAATTCCCTAAATGTGGATTTGGTTTGTTCCGGATTAACGAAAGAATGATTGATTTGTATATTCCAAGTTTTATTTGTCGGCTTATAGTAGAAGCCAGACATCAATCCAAAGGTGCTGTACTCGCCTGCATTGTAATATCTTTTTATTTTATTTAGCGTACCTACAGCCACTGCGCCATCAATTTGATGTACAAAAACATTAACATCCCAACCTATCTGGCCATTTGCAATATGACCTAGGTATTCCAAATTAATAAAGTTTATCGCTTCTGTTTTCAAGTTAGGATTAGGTGTCCTACCCCCACCTGTGGAATATTTGGTATAGTTAGATACATTTTGAAGACCCCTAGAGTAATTCAATTTGAAAGTGGTGTATTCTGTATTGTAAATAGCAGAAAATCTAGGGCTCATTACTAATCCAAATCCTTCAGTTTTTCGAATTCTATTGTAGTCAATTCGATTACCTCCACTAATAAAAAACTTATCTCCTAGTTGAAGTGTCGCTTGATTAAAGAATCCAATATCAAGAATCGAATACATATTACTTCCTTCCGCTTGCTTCAAAACAATTCCCTTTTCCCTTGCTAGAGAGACCGTGTCTTGCATGTCACGGTAAGATTGGGCATTGGGATGATTCGTATTAAAATCCATGTATATCTGGAAATCTCCTTGAGTCAAGGTAGTTCTAAAGTCAATACCAGAAGAAACCTTTAGTTTTTTGCCTTCATAGAAGAATCTTGCTTCATTTCTGAATTGCTGTCCTTCGTAATAGAAATAACGATTTCTCCAGCCATTACGGATCATCGTGTTACTGGTCGTGGCAAAAGTTTCCGTTCCAAATTGATTCACTTCCAAACCATTGTTTCTTCTTGGAAGCAATTCCGTGGGATTGAGTAAATGTGCAAAATGGAGGTTCGCTCTAGGATCCCCAAAAGCAAAGAAATTAACCTTATTGCTTTCTTTGGCCAGGTTATGTGCCGAAAAAGATGAAAGATTCGAAATACTAATTTCTCGACTGATTTCTTTATCATAAACACCATAGATCGTCGTATTTGTAGGGGCCCAGACAGAACCATTCCGTGAACCAGCTACATCTATGTCTTGGTTAAACCCAAATCCTTCTTCTAATTTCCAATGCCGTATCCCTAATAAAAAGTTATCAATGGTAAGTTTCGCACTTACAAAATAATTTTCACTGTGATTTGAATAGCCTGTTGGAACTCCATTTACAGGACCAGCGTATGCAATACTATCTAATCTTCTGGCTGCATTGATCCCAGCAGGTGTGATGTTCATGTTGGTAATCAGGCCTTGGCTGTTTTTAGTAAGGGTATAATACGGGTGTGTTTGAGGAAGCTTAAACCTTGTGAGGTATTCCTCAAAGGTGTAAGAACCAGCCCTACCAGCCATATTCATCTTACTGTATACGAGATGATTGATATCATCTGGTGAATAATTATAAAATTCTTCGGAAGAAAGATCATGCTCATCCGATCTAAAATACCTACCCGTAACCTGAAAGGCTGCTGACTTACCTTTGATTCCCATAGTCAAATCACCAGCAGCAGTTCTAAAATCTCCACCTTCCATATTTCCATATGCATAGAAAGGTGAAGATTTTTCTGAAGACCCTCTACCCTTCATCATGGAATCTTTAGGGATTTCTTTGGGTAAATAGGTGATGATATTGATTGCACCAATAAATGCCCTTGGTCCATACATGGTAGAAGATGGACCATATAAAATTTCTACAGCCTTCACATTAGACAAAGGAAATTGCCTAGAAATGTAAGCCCAATTCAACCAGATATCATTTTCTTCGACTCCATCCACCATAAAAAGTGTTCGTTCCGTGTTTTCCTGTCGAAAACCGAGTTGGTTGATATTGGCGTAAAGCGTAGAGAACGTTTTACTGATGTCAAATCCTGGCAAATCACTCAACAGGTCTACAATGTCCTTGTATCCACGATCCATGATTTCTTCATGCGTCACAAGCTTGACAGTGGCTGGAGCCGTATTTAAATCTTCTGGTTTTTTTGACACCGAACTGACGGTAACCCCTACATTTTCACGCTTGATCTCATCAAAAACATCTTCGAAAACAACATTTCTATTGTAGGAAGAAAAGTAGGGATTTGAGTCTACAATTTTCTTAATTAATGATTTAGCAACATCCATTCGATCTTCCACAATCGCTGTCAATGCGAGTAATTCTCTTGCTTTGTTTAGATCTTCCAGATTTTCAAAGCTTTGTGCCTCAACACATATTTCTAGATTTTTTTTCACGGCTGCAAAATCTCCAACTTCGTAATTATCTCTACTTAGGTCTACTAAGGTTGCTGTGCAAGAAGCGTTTTGAGCAAAAACAGATGTACTGCTAAGCAATAGGGAGAAAAGGAAAAGGGAAAGGACACTACTACTATTTTTCATAAGGCAGATATTCTTAGAGATTACTAAAATTAATTTGTAAGCAATTTATTTATTTCAAGCGGCCAGACCTTAATTGTCCTGTCATTGCTAATGGAATACGCCGTTCTTTTATTCTCATCAATAGCAAATCCTGTAATCCAACTTCTATGTCCTTTGAACCTAACTCTTGAAGAAACGCTTGCCGTTAATGGGATATTTTTATCAAAAACAAAGAAAGTGAGTCCTCCATCAAAGCCGCTACTTACCATCAATTCGGTACCATGCGCATAGGGCATAGTGACCAGTTGGCTCACTTTAGTGGCATGAATGGCAAATGACTCGTATGATTTCTCCATAGTTGGATTCACACTCCAAATTTGGCCGTTTTCTAAGCCTAATATCCATCGAGCATGGGTAGAAGACCAAGTTGCACTATGAATCGTGCTTGTAGTCTTTACAATCAATTCAGGCTGAGCTCTGGATAATTGGGAACGGAAAAATTCATTTCCTTGAACCCAATAAATTGGAGCACTGGCATTTTTTACCAAAAGTTTGGATTGATCTTCAAGAATATTTACAAACCCATTTTTGCCTGAGTATTGATAAAATTTAGTGTTTCCATCCTGAAGTTTGGCTACCCATAGCTTTTCTTGGCCCAAAACCTTAAAGAAACCTTTCACACTTTCTGTAGGAAATTGGGAATTCAAGTCAGCCAGTGTCTTGGTATTCAGATCAATTAAAAAAAGTTTACCATTGATATCTGTACCCAAAATTTGAGTAGCACTTAAAAATTCATAGGATTTAACATATCCCGTCTTGATGACGGACTTAAGCGTCAAACTAGGTTTAGTGGAATAGATCCGCAACTCCCCGTTGATGGTATAAACAGCAAGCTGATCGTTTTCAAGGGACAAGGCAAGCAATTTGGCTGGAAAATCCAATTCTACTTCAAATTCCTTGGTCTTTGAGGCTTGGATCCCACTCAATAACGCATTGAAAATATCTGACTGCAAGGGAAACCCGCCATTGGTCAAGTTTTTTTCATAGGCTTTTTTCACCAACTCGATTCCTGTAGCATAGTTTTCATTGGAAAAATATCCCAAAGCTTCGAGTGCTGTTGCTCTTGCCTCTTGCTGATTTCTTAACTTTTCACTGGTTTCAAAGTTTATTTGCGCAGTTAATGTTGCTTCATTGGCTATTTTTGCGTTTTGAAGTGCCGCATCCTTAGCTACAGAAGCTTCTTGCTCGGATTTTTTAGCAAGAATTAAGGCATCTACAGCCATCAAGCGCTGCACCTCTGCCTGGCCCCTTGATTCAACCGCAATCAACCGCTCCGCCTCAGCTACTTGCAATGCTGACTGTTCATTTTCTCTAGCTGCTACTGCCTCCAATCGCTCTTTTTCTGCGACAGCTTGAGCTTGCTCTGCTTCATCCTTGGATTTTTCCGCAAGCTCTTGTTGCTCCACAGCAATGTTTCGTTCCAAATAAGCCAATAAGGCTGTAAAGGAAGAAAGTAAAAAAGCAATACCAACAGCAATACTTATTCGAATAGAGTTTTTGAGCAAACTAGCACGTTTTTTACGTTGCGTTCTACTCAGTTCCTCGTGGTAATTTTGAGAAAGAAGTAAGAAACTAGAAAATAGCTCCTTATCAAGCTTATATTTCTCTTCCCAAGCATACGTGGTGAAAATTTCTTCTTTAAGCAGTAGTGCTTTATCCAATCGATCCTTTCCAAGAAGAAGACCTGTTCCTTTAAAGTATTCCAGTGCTATTTCTTCAAATAGTTTAAATTGCTTGAAAGCCTTTTGTTCATTCGAAACCCAAGCCTTTAATTCCTGCCATTCTGTAACATATTCAGGAACACACAAGCGATAAGCAGCCTCTCTTTTAGATAAAAGTTGAAAAGTAGGTGATGTAGCAATAGAAAGGAGCTTATCCAATTTCTCCTTTGGTAACTTACTATAAGAAGAAAGTTCCTCATGACTTAATTCAACAAAATGGGCTACTGTACCATCTACCTGTATAAAAGATCTAAAGAAGGACTGTATAGATTCTGAAGAGATTTCAAATCCAAAAGAGGATTCAAACTCATTCCCCTTATTTTCTAAGAAAAGATCAAATGAAAACAATTCCTCGCTTTTCCCTATCTCTTCGTTGATTAGCTTTTCAATGTCTTGTTTGTACGCACTCGCAAAAAACAGTAATTTACTTAAGCTGCTTTTCTTTCGAGTCCATGTATTTACAAAGAAAGAAGTAATGGCTGGAGAAATTTTCTTATCAAATATTTGCTTCAGTCCCTCTTCCAAAGCTGGGATAGCCAGTAAATTAGCTTGTTCGGAAAGAAATATGCTGGAGGAGAAAATTGACGCTTTACCAGGAAAATCCAGGTTCGTATCCACCAGATGTGCGGGGAGCAAAAAGATTGCTTTTTGAATAGTCCTATCTACTTTTTGCGAAACCCGATTGTTTAGGTATTCCAATACCTCAGCAGTTATTCTAGGGATTTCAATGAAGTTTATTTCTGAATTACCACCCGAAAAGAGCTGTTCATTTTGAAAACTAGTAGCATTATTAAGGATTTGAGGACTACCCCACAAATTATTCGCTGTCAGCTGACTCAAAAAGAAATCATCAAAGTAATGATCCTCAGATTTAATCAAAATAAGAATTCCATTCATTTCCAAACGAGCAGTCATTTGGTTGAATACAGGTAAAATATCGTCTTGTAATTTTGGACTCATAATTCGTTTTTAAGCCTATTGTACAAAAATAAAATTTCAGAAAATAAGCTAAATATTTTAAAATCAGAAGGTTGTAAAATCGAAATCTAACAACTATTTATTTAAAGAATAAATTTCACCAAAGAGCGTTTTAGTGTCAGTTTGCCAGGATTTAAGTTTACCACTTTCATCCACGGTCAATAAAGTCTTTACTTTACCGGTTTGAATCAACCCAAAATCCCAGATCCATTTGTCAAAGCCTTCTAAATAATACGGACTTCTTTCAATCTCTTTTTTATCGTCAAGTTTTTCAAGATTTAAGTCAAATATTTTGGCAGATCTATCCAAACTAGCAGTAAATAGCTTTTTGGAGTTTTCATCATACTCCAAACTTGTGATTCGAGTCCGATGTGCAAATATGATTTGTGAAGAATTAATGCTGAATATGTTCCCTAATTGTTGAAGATTACACAAGACAACATTTCCATTATCAAGTCCTAAAAACAATCTCCCTCCCGAACTTTTTAAAGCAGTAACTGCTGCTTTTAAATTTAAATTTAAGTTTATAGGTTGCCATTGGAGTGTGGCAATATCCAACAGCACAAGGGCATTGTCATTTCTTACGATTAATATCTTTTCCTCATTGAGCTTAAATATACTTTTAGCTGAAAGGTTAGGAACTGATTCAGTTGAAATTTGATTCTTGGAACCTGCGGCAGTTTTAGGTAGCTCTTTGGGAATTCCTGGAGCTTTAGGAACTTCTTTTGGAATGCCTGCTCCTTTAATTTGATCTTTGGTATTTGCAGAAGTTTTAGTTAGTTCACTAAGAGGCATCCTACGTACTCGTCCTCCAGCAAGTACAAACACTCCTTTTGGAGTTACCAGTATTTGTTCTACTATTTGCTCGATGGGAATCCCAACCTCGAGTACTTTTTTTGTGCCTGTGCTGGTACTAAACTGAAGGAGTTTACCCTGAACCGTCCCGATAAGGAGCTCATTGTTGGAAACAAACTCCAAGGAACGAATCCGGTCTTTATTACCAATAGGAAATTTTGATAGCGGTCCGTCTGGAATGTAAGGCTGCTTGGAATAAAGCAAAATACCATTATCACCACCAGCTGCAATAAATCCTCCTGGAGAAACAGTGATTTTCCGAATACCGTTATCTAATTTTACTAATTCGTCTGGAATATCTTTAAGTTTACCATTGTCCATCAAATTTCTCCGGATTGCAACCAATGCTTGATAAATATTATTATTAGGTATACTTATCTTTTTTTCCGCCAAGGACTTTTCATTGTATTCTAAGTAGGCTTTCTTCACTTCCGACAAAATCGCATCGAGGCTATCTGTATCATAATCCTTATTTTGGATTTTGATTCTTAAGCTCGAAACTGTGTTTAGAATTTCTTCATAATTCTTAGAATTTATTGCCTTTGCGGTGGCTTCCTTTTCTTTCTCTTGTGTCGCTGCAAGGGCATCAAAAGTTTGCTTCAATTTTGTTCTTTCATTATCAAGAGCAACGTTAGCATCGTTAGCTTTTTTAAGATTATTTAATGCCTGTTGTCTTGATTCATTCGCTATTGTCTTTGCATCAAGAGCCTGTTCTTCTCTAATTTTAGCCAGCTTTTGATCCCTTACCGCTCTTCTTGACGCTGCCTTTGCAGAATCAGCTGCAACCTTAGCATTATCCTCTGCTTTTTTAGCTATAGCTCTTTCTTCTTTTGCCTTTTCTAATGCATCTCTTGCTTCCAATCCTGATAATGAAGCCTTTACAGCAAAAATTGAAATAATTATAAAGACAACTATACCGATGATACTACCAACTAGGATTGATTTTCTCAAACGCTTAGCTTTTTCTTTCTGGGCCAATTCTTTTTTCAAGATATCCTCTTCAAACTTTGCCTTGCTGGTAAGCAGGTAGGAAATCGTACGGTCATAATTTGAATCGAATTGATTGCCCCACAATACGTCAGGTTGCTGCTCCTTATACCAAGTAAGTGCAATATCCAAATCAGGGCTCTTCAAATAATCCGTGAGTCCCTTGTCAAAAAGAAGTGATTTTTCGCTGAGATTTTTATATTGAACTTGCGAATCCCGCTCTTCTTTAATCCAATCCATCAAGCGCGGCCAATTGGGGATAAACTGATCATTTTTGATGTCGATAACCGCTGCTTCTGAGGTCAAAGGGTGATTTTTAACCTCTAATCGTTCTTGAAGTGGCATAACCACCTCAAATACATAAGAACATGAATTTTGAAAGGATTGAATTAAGGGGCCAAGCGCATTCAGCTGAGCTCCTGAAACCTTTAAAAAATGGTCTATTAGAATTGGTTTATTGAAACTAGACGCATCCTGCGTAACCGTAACTTGCTTGAATAATTTTTCTACTAGTATTTTTTGAGTTTCGTCACAAGAATCAAAAAAAACATCCAGCTTTCGTGCATAAAGTGTGTCACTAGGGATCTGAAGCAAAGTTTCTAGTCCAATTTCATCCTGAGAGGAACCAGCCGAAGATGCTAGTACCTCATGGAGGTAAAGGCCTAATAATGTTAGATTTTTTTGATCTTTTCCAAATTGATTGTACAGAAAATCCATCCCATCTTTATGGATTTTCTTTTTGGAACTGCTCAAAAGAGTTTTTACAACCTCCGAAAATTCAGATTTCCTGAACTGGGGAAGGTTAAATTGGGAGGAAGATATTTTTTCATAAAAATGACGGTATTCAAAAAGTCTGGACATGTACTGTGTCCTGAGAACCACCAAGAAGTAAACCGGAATGGAAGAATAGCTAGCACATTTAGTTATATTTTGAATAAAACTCTTTACTGAATCATCCCAATCACTTGCATTTACTGCTACATCTCTATACTGGAAAAGGTCCTCAAAATTATCAATAACCAATAGTGAGTTAAACTCACTTTTTTGAGAAGGATTTGTAAGGCATGCATTTTTTAAGCCTTCATTGGACAAACGCATGTATTGAGTAAGAAATACCTCCTCCTCCAATTTTTGCTTTCCACTCGTCAATCCCAACTGCGCGATACCTGCTGAAAGGTTTTCTAAAGGAGTAATGCCCGGACGAATCGTAACCGTCTTCCATTTTTTTCCTGCAATACCCAAAAAACCTTTTTCTAATTCCGGGAACAATCCCTTTTTGATTAGCGTCGTTTTTCCCGATCCATTTTCTCCAACAAATCCAATTAATTGAGAGGTCTGAAACAAACTAAGTAAATCGAATATCTGTCTTTGCCTTCCAGCCAAAAAACCTGTATCCCCTATTAAAGTGTCATTTTGAGAATTTAAAATCTCCATAAACTAAATCTTAGATTTGATTACTAAACCTTTTTTACTAAATGAAAAGCACAATTAAATAAATAAATTATACAAAACATTTTACTCAATACGAATACACTAAACAAAAAGTATAGAAAACAAATCCTTCAATCAACAGTCGAATTAAAAAATATAAAAACTACAAAAATAAAATTAGCGAATAGCCTCGGTAAATTCTAATAATGAGATGGAAAATTAAAAATATAAAATAGGATTATCCGCATTCCTAGCTGTGGCTCAATTGGAGTGTTAAATGAGCGTTAATCACTTCGGAAAATTAAATTGGACCTGCTATGCAATAGGCTAACCTAAAGTAGATAGGCAGGGTTTGCGTCTCTGTGAGACTATTTTCATTCATAAAATAGGAGAAACAAAACAGGAATGCTGCAAAATTGATTACCCGAATTTTTTCATAAAAAAAAATACAACTAGGCGAAGTGCGTACAATGCAGCAACAATCAACATCCACACAAAGAGGAATAGCTGAATAAGATAGGTCTCTTCCACTGGACTCCATATGGAAGAAGAGGCCTTAAGATCCATCGCAGTTAGTACTGGGAAACAAATCCAAACTGCTAGGTAGGAAAACAGAAAGAAAAAGAGAATCTCTTTTGCGATTTTGTTCATCTTTAAATTAGGGCTTATTAATTTTTATCATTCCTCCATATCTCCTCACCAAATAGTAAATTCCTGCCCCTGCAAAAAATGACAGCACATAACCCCAATTTCCATTGTTTATCCAACCAAAAATGTTGGAAATCCAAAGAAACAGAAGGCAAAAAATGGATAAAAGAATTCCACTGTAGAGTTGACTTGCCAAAATAGTTTCTCTAAATCGCCAATCTGAAAAGGCAATAACCAATCCAATAACGATCGCAAGGCTGATTAATAGGAAGGTAACAACAAATATAGTTTTGTAGACTTGAAAAAAAGCTGCTATCCGCAGTGGGTAACCATCCAATTCTTTGATTGGATCTTTGATGGTGATTTCATCTCCAGTAAACTTTTCAGCAACTACCTCCCACACGTCATTTTTTCCCAAGTCGTACCCAAGGGCCCATAAGCCTACACCTTTAAATTTGTTAATCAAAGCCAAGTCCATTTTCTTGGATAACGTTAACGAATCATCATACCAGCCCTCGATGGAGGTATTGTCTTGAAATTCCAAGAAAAAATAATTGGTCATGGTCGTCTCATCCAGTGTCGGCGTAATCTGGTAAATACTGTCTTTGGACTGGAAGACCCTGCTCACCTCAGAAAGGGTAACTTTTCTTTCAAAATTGGTAGTGTAATATCCTTCAACTGGATCAAAAGTTCCAGACCATTGAGATCCATAGAGCGGTAAAGCCAAAATCGATTTTTCCGGATTCAATCCCCTAGCCAGATAGGTAACTAGGGTGCTTTCCAAACTTGGACCACCGGTAGTTTCGTTTCTTAAAGGAGCTACAGCTGCTACAGTCCCATCTTCCTCATGGTAATCCAAACCCTTGACAATAAATAAATCGACAGACTCATCCAATTTCTCCAAGTCAAATGGAAATTTATCTGGAGATGCTGGTATGACTAACGACAAGGTCATCTGTTTAGTAATGAAACGATAATCCAAGTTTTCTTTAAGCGAAGCGACAAACCGGCGAAACTTTTCATCCATTTCTAGGGGTATATCCATAAACTCAATCTCGATTCCATCCGCGTCTCTTTCTTTCAACAAGACCGCAATTGAATCAATAGTCGTATTCCATGAAGCCTCATTATTGAGGTATTCTAGGTGATTTCCTTCACCCTCCAAAGCCAAACTAAGCAGGACTTTAGTATCGTGTTTCTTTGCAGAATCCAATAAATCAGTCTCTCTCCATTGTTTTATTTGTGAGGGATTCATATAGTTCCCCGTTTTTGGATCGATGTTGTAGGAGAAAAAAGAAATGGTAGATATCAAGTTGAGATCATAACTTTTCCAGACATCGCCCATCCAATACGGATACCAGGTGTACACCTCAATGCCTTCCCTGAGCACCCGCTGGTCCATTCGCTGATTTATATATAATTCAGTCGTGGAATCATAGGTTAAGGAGTGCAGGTACTGGTTGGTCTTATCCCCATTTAAACCATCGTACAGGAAGTTGAATTTATTAATAAACACCTTTTGGTTTAGGGGCGCTAAGGGGGTCATCAACGTATCACTATTCTGAGCAGAAGAATCACCCATACCCAAAAATTTCATTAACTTCTTTGAGTTGTTTTGCGCAACCTTCATCTCTGAAGAAACCAGTCTAGCGCTTGACTTTAACTTAGTCACCTCTGTGCAGGCCACAAAAGCGAAGGATATAAAAATAAAAAGGAAGAAGTGCTTTAAATCAACGTTTTTCATAGCAAAGACAACAGTATAGTTTCCTCAAATCTCTCAACATCAAGCTCCTGCGTGATTTTAAATTTTTTGACAGAAAGGGTGATGATTTTTAATCCAAAATCTAGATTGTATAATTCGGATGTATTCGAAAACCTTACCAAGATAGAGGTATTTGCCAAATTATCCTTGGCCTTAAAAAAAGCATAATTCCCTTTACTATTTGGACTTATCACCCAATTTGTAGCGGAAGAAACACCATTGCTGGACCATAAGGCATTCTTATAGTCGTCAGCAAGCGTATAAGTCAGGAAAGGAATAGAAAATTCAGGGAGGTAAGTAAAGGATTTTCCAGCTAATTCCTTTACCGAAAAGTCCTCTACTGGATCTTCTCGGTAGGTTTCTCTTCGGAAAACTTGAAGATTTTCTTTTTCCGAGAAGGGATAAAAGAAAACTGAAAACCCCAAAATCTCTTGATCCGGATTAAAATCAATTTTTTGTTGAAAAAACGCACTTCCTTTGAGGTTGGCCCCTTGGTCCAACACAACTTGTTGATCTACAATGGTTTGAAATATAGTGTCTTGTACCAAGGTTTCTTCCAACTCCTTGACTAAAACCTTATTGCTTATTCTTTTCAAATTAATACGCTCTTTTCTAGGAGTCACATATACTTGGAGATTCCCTTTTTCAGGCAAAGGGCCCATATTCCGAATCACAATCTCAATTTTCCCCGATTCAGGCGCTAAAAATTCTAACTCAACGAGTTTCCCCCTTTTTCTTGCTAAGGATTGTGCTACCCTTACATCGTTGAGTAATACCTCTACATAGCCAGCAGAACCTATTCTTTGGATGAATCCATTAAGGACTGTATAATTAAGCGTAAAAAAATCGCCCTCCATCACCTCAAGTTCCAATCGGTATTCTCTACTTTTTGAATCTATAGAAACCGATTGAGAAGCAATCTCCTTAGCAACTGGAGCTGCAATTGAATAGCCCAAAAAATCTATGAGATCCTTCCTGGGGATTAGGATTTTTTTGTCTTTGTTGAAAATTTGGAACAAGCTGTCTATTTTCTGCTGATTCACCTGCTCCCTATTTTCCTTTATTCCAAATTCCTCTGCAATAAAGTAGCTAAAATCACTCTCAGATTCGAAAGTTTTAGAAAGTACGGTATCCTGAATACCAAGAGGTGATGAAAATCCCAAAGAAAACATTCCCTCTGCTAACAATACGTTACTATTTAAGTAGAAGGTTGAAAAAATGGCTAGTAGCACAAATTTGGTAGACGTCATCACTTATTTATTTGTTTGGTGATCTCTCTACCAAGGTCCCTATATAATTCTTGAACTTTCTTTTGTTTATCAGAAAGGAGCTCCTTTTTGATACTTTGTACTTCTCTCAACTTACTGGAATAACCTTGTTCAACTTGATGCCCCGTCTGGTACATGTTATTGATGTATTCCATTTTATAGTTATTTTCTTCTAAGGCTAAAAAATCATCATATGGTCCTTTTGAAGCAAACAATTTAGTCAAAACTGGCGCAATTTCAACAAAAAGAATCATCAGCGTAATCAACCAAGGCGCCAAACTTTCCAAATTATGCAATGCCTGAAGCCTAGCAAGTAATCCCAAGGAAAAGTTTGCCTTTATGTTTGCCTTATCTTCTTGAAATAAGTTTAATCTATCGCCCTTACTTTTTTCAAGAGCCATCTTACTTTCTCGAATGTCTAACTCTTTGGATTCATACTCTAGAATAAAATCCTCGTATTTCTTCTGTTTGCGTTCACATTCTTTTCCACTGCCATATCTACCTGTTCCACAAGTGCCATCACACTCGCATTTGTACTCTTGGTAGTAAAATTCTTTTAAATCAAAAAACTCACGTAGTTGGACATCCAATTTTACTTTTTCCGCATCTATAGTTGTAATTGAAGTAGCATATTCCTGTTCAGCAACTGTAATTCGGGTCTCCATTTGTTCATTGAGATTTTGCTCAATTTCAGATTTAAAAAGTTGCAATTCCAAAGGTTTGGAGACCACCAATGCAATAAGTGCCGACAAGAATAAACGTGGACTAATTTGAAGCACTTCTTTTATAAAATCACCCTTCTTTCTTAGCGTTGCCACGATATATCGATCAAGGTTGAAAATAATCAACCCCCAAAAAAATGCTAGAAAAAAATTCAGAAAATAGGCGTCAAAAATAAGACTAAATGCAAAATAGGAAGAAAGCATAGCCAGAATACCGGTAAACAAAACCGATGCCCCAATACTGACATGCTTTACTTTTTCGGAATCTGGACATTTGGCCAAAACCGATTTGCTTACTCCTGAACAAAATAAAAAGAAATCCCCAAATCCCATTTTACTTTTTTGAGCTAAATATTGATAATAATCTAGTTAAAAAAGATGCTTCTTTTTGTAAGGATTTCAACTCCATATTTTCGGATTTAATTGCCTTAGCTCCATTAACTTGAGTAGAAATTTCTTCAATATCACCACCATCTCTAGAAACAGGATAAAATTCAAGCCCCTGGTGTGTGATGGTATTTGAGATATGCATCTCAAAATTTAAACTTATTTTTTCTAAACAAACAAAATTATGTACTCCTATATTGTTTAATTTACCCATACGAGATTCAATAAGAGTCGTCCCTGGCTTACAAACCCATTCAACTTTTACTACATCACTCAGGTATACTGCAAATATTTCTTTATTTTTTGAAATAGATTCTATAGGAATGTAATCGTCAATTTCCTTGTTGAAAATAGAAACTGACAGCCTCAAATGATCAACCTCGATACACTTAATAAAAATAGACAAAGAAGTTTTACTTTTTTCATTTTTGGAAGTAATTGTTAGTAAAGAATCTTCCTCAATAACAATTCTCTCTTCACCCTTGGTATCAAGCATTAGATTACCTGGAGTCAAGACATTGGAGTTCGCATTTGTGGACTCCCAAAATATACTGATCTCCTCCCCTTTTATTGCAAAATATTTCTCCGCTGTAAAACTCAATTTGATCTCTTGGGAATACGAATTGACCAGACGGCTGACATTCATCAAATTGTCAAAATCCTGGTGCTTTTTGAAAAAAAATTCGGACAACTCCAAATCACTTTTTAAACGCTTGGTGCTGTAATACAAACGGTTATCAAAAATGGAAAACTGTTCAACCTCCTCGTCAAAAGCAGTGATTTCAATTATTCCCACTTTGGCACCTGCTTGGGTGATTCGGTGGAATAAATTTGCATTTTCAAGGGTTCGATATCCCTTGGGCAATAAAATGATGAGCTCAAAGTATTTACCTGCGACCTGCGCTTTGAGTATTTTATTTGCTACTTCCAAAAACATCTTCCCATCAATAAGCATTTGAGCCTGATGATGAAAATTATCAAGTTGCTTTTTGAGTTCAATGTCTAATCCTTCTGGCCAATAACAATAATCAAACATTTTAGGCTAAAATAACTGGTGACTCACTGGTTCAAATTTGTCCCAATCTAAGGTTTCTTAAAGGAAATTTACTCCTTTAATTCAATTATGATTGCGCTTACTATTTATTTTACCGCCCTACCTTCTTTGGCCATTTCACGCAAAAGCCCTGCCTCAATATCCAACTCGGTAATCTCATTTCTAAGATTTCGCTTGGAGCTCAACCAGGAAAATTGAATTGCGTTACCTATGGATGCACCAGAAACTTCATATTTTTCCGCTATTCTTTTTACGGAAACATCTTTGGAAATCGTGAAGTTTTTTAAAGCATTTTCCCATAATATAATCCGTTCATCTACAGTAGGAAGGTTGAAATATAAAATGGATTGAAAGCGCCTAATAAATGCACGATCTATATTGGGTCGAAGGTTGGTCGCTAAAATGACTAATCCATCGTATTCTTCCAACCGTTGAAGAAGGTAAGAAGTGCCCTGATTTGCATATTTATCTTTCGAATCGTTTACTTCTGTTCGCTTGGAGAAAAGGGAGTCCGCTTCATCAAAGAATAAAACCCAATTTTTATGCTCAGCTATATCCAAAAGCTTGGAAAGATTTTTCTCAGTTTCTCCAATGTATTTAGATACTACTTGCGACAAGTCAATACGGTAAACAGGTAGGTCATTATTTTTACCAAGTATTGCTGCTGTAAGGGACTTACCTGTTCCTGGAGGGCCATAAAACAAGGCTCTATAGCCTGTCCTGAAACTCTTGCGCAATTTTTCAGAGGATTTTATTTCCTCTCTAAATTGAATCCAGTTAAGAATTAATTCCAGCTCATCCATCAACTGCTTGTTGAGCACCAAATCTCCAATTTGTAATCGAGTGGTAATCTCTTTGGCTGGAAATTCAGATGAAAATTTTGGAGCCAGCTTTTCTCCCGAAATCAGGTGGTAAAAAAAATCTTCATTGATCTGCAAGCTATTGGACCAAAAAGATTCAGTTTCTGAATTTTTTTTCAAGGCGAGCACTTGAAATTTAGAAAAGAAATGATCTTCCGAAAAGACCTTGTACAAATCAAGCCTTTTATAAATATCCTTCCCATTCAATACAAAATTGACTGTTTCCACTGTAGGAATAAACCCCTTATGGGACTTCGATTCTACTCCCCCAAATTCTGAAAATGGTCTTCCAATGGACTTATTCTGAATAAAAAAACAATCGAAAGAACGAGGATTAAGTATAGGGACCATACTCATCAAAAACACGACCCGCTCTGTAAAATTCAAGTTATTCTCCCTAATAAATTCTGAGTATGGAGTACTTTCTCCCAACCATTTAGGAGGGTCGGGAAAAGTAAACTCAGGATTCGAATCCTCAAAATAGGTGTTCATTCTTAGATCCAAAATAGATTCTATCCATGCAAGATCTTGCAAAATAGGCTGGATCAACTTTTCACTATCCGCTTTCATTTCCATTGCACATTCAATCTTTTCTTCATCATACTCAAATTTATCATGGAAATATTCCAAGTCAGCGTGTCCAACAGAAGGTCATAAGCTTTTCGCTCTACAATTAATTCCCAACGGTTATCTTTTTCATACAACATTCCCTCACGCATAAAAAAGGTCTCTCTAAATGTTTCCAATCGAGTACCTCTCAATTTTTCCCAATTGAATATGGTGCCATTAATCAATTTATTAACCATCTCCTCTTCTTCTAAAGTGATTACAAATCTAGGCGATATTGGGGTATTCATGGGGACACCACACAATACTTTATTCAAACTCAGGTCCCATTCTTCAAATTCCGTCATCCCAGTAGCTAAGTATTGAAGCAATTGAACTGCCCTTTCTTCAGCTTGTTGTCCTGTAAACTTCCCCTGCTCCGTTAATCCAAGTGCTGCGAAAAATCTACCGAAAAATGGCCAACACAATATCATACCTGCATTGTAAACAGAAACACCTACTCCAAAATCAAGTTCTTCAGGCTCCGGTACCTCAGGTATTTCTTCAACTTCCTCATTCTTTTCTAATTCTTCCTCGATGATCTTTTTAACCTTTCGGCTAGTATGCTGAATCAAAACTAATAGTTCTGATTTTGGCTCAGGACCAATAAAAATCGCAGCTATTACTGATGCACTCTTGGACTCCATCCACTGTTCGAAAATGGGTAATATAATTTCTATTACATGCTTGGAAGGAAGTCCATATTTGGAAAAAGCCTCTGCGAAAAACAGAATCCGATCTACTTTATCTAGAATCCGCAAATCTGCATACAGATTACTTCCAGTTCTCTTCCTTACCTCTTCGACTAAGAGATCAAGTTCAGTGTAGAGTTTTAGGTGCAAGAGCATAAAAAACCACTTTTCATCCACAAACCGAAGAAGCTTGAGCAAGTTTTTCTTTTTATTGGTGGCTACCAGACTTGACAGAAATAGATTTCGAACTTTATCCATATCAGCACCTTTTATGCCAATCAAACGTTTAGCAAAGGCTTGCAAACTACCCTCCTCTTTGGGAAGAGCTCCATATGCTAGATAAAATTGAAGAAGCTCCAGAAGATTCATCGGCTTTTTCTTTGCCTCAACTCCAAGTTCTATTTCCTTGAAAAGATTTGGACTATTCTTTCTGAATTCGATCCAAAGTTTTGGGTTCGAAGCTAATGCCTGACGAAATGATTCATACCCATCTTTTAGTTGAAAGAAACGTTGAAAAAATAATTCATACTTCTTATTCGTATCGTAACTATTCTCATAGAAACTATTCTTAAAAAGAGCTACAAAAGCTTTTAAGGAAGAGGCTGAGGCTACACCAAAAAACAAATTCAACCAAATAGTGAAAAAACCACTCCCCTTCATCTGCCTTAAAAAAGGATCTTGTCCTTGCCTAAAATAGGCCAACATGGTATCCTTCTCCGCTAATTCAGAAGCAAGAAGAATACTAGTGGATTCATTTGCCCAACTTTGACCCAAATCAAAAAAATATTTTTTTTCTTCTTCTGTCCACTTAAATATACTAGACAACGAAACAAAATTTTTGCTCAGGTCAAGGTTCATTTTATCTAATAAGTCTTCTTCCAATAAAAGTGTACCCACTTCTCCCACTAGTTTGGCAGCAGACAATTGGCTCGTTGCAAATTGAAAAAGAAAAACAAGCCACGCCCGTAAAAAAATCTCAATTTTCCCTTGTTCCCGAACCCCGTAAATTCGTACAATTCTTTCAAGTTGAGTCACAGAAATTGACAAACCATCTCGCTTATGTTTCTCTTTAATCAAAAGCAGTAAGCCTTTATATTCCAATAGGTTAAGGAACCTTCTACTCAAAACAGGTGACTTTACTTTTGAAAATAAATTCAAAAATTCGATTTTATTATCCAAAACTAGCTTACTGATGTATTCACCATATTCCTCTGCAGGGCTACCTTCAAAAGTGTGCCCTACAGGAAAAATTGAATCATAGACCAAACCTTCTAAAATTGGTAAAATTGAGGTTTCCTCCTTTTGAAATCCAGTTCGAGAAACAAGAATTGCAAATCCATCCAAAACTTCCAGCTTGGAAAAAGAAACAAAAGAATTGTCCTCTTTTATTTGCTTACCTAGCTGAACATAAACTTTTAAATCTTTCCAAAACTTCGGAGTAAGCAAGCGCGAATCCATGGCTTTGTTCAGAAGCTCTAAGATTAGCTCTTCTAAGACTACTGGGTTTGAATCGAAGATTTGCCTCCATAGCGTGATTTCAATAAGGCTTTCGAATGAAGCCCCGTCCATCTTAATCCACTTATTGTCTTCAAAATAGGCTTTTATCGAGGAGAGGCTACTATTCCAATCGAATGATGATCTTTGGACCAAAAAATCGACAACTTGTTTTTTAAGCCATTTAGGTGCCTGTACTAGAATTGCATCTTGGAATTCGGAATTGAATCGATGCGTGTCCAGCAGCTGGTAAAAAGTTTTAGAGTATTTATTAATCAGCAGTTTTAGTAAAATCTCTTCATCATACCTTTTAGCCTCTGAAAAAATTGCATATACCTCCCGAGTTCCTAAAATGGAAAAAATTCGAGCGACCATTTTAGAAGAAATACTTCGCTGCCTTCTTTTTTGTGCAAAAATCCGCATCGATGTTGCTACAATCCCATTGGAGTCGGACCAACTCGTCCCCTCTTTATTCAACTGCAAAAAATGAGTTACCTTATCTTGAAGTGAAGCTAAAGTGAGTTGGTTTTGAGGCAATAAAAGGAACTGATGGTAAAGCCAGATGTAGACCCTTCCTTCCAAAGATTCAGCATTATTTTCTTTAAGAAGTTGTTCCACCCAAACTATAAATCCAGGAATGGATGCTGCAAACTTAGGACGAACAAGCTCAGCCACCTTTAAAAAAGCCACCTTACTGCTCGCTACCGAAATCAAAAGTCCAGCAGCTATTCTTTTGGCTACAAAAATAGAAATCAATTTTTTATGGGCTACCAAATAGGAAAGTAGCTGAACTGCTTCAGTAGGTTTGGAAGGAAAAATTCCCTGTATGCCGTACTTTTTAACCCAGAAATTAAAATCGGAAACACTTAATTTAATGCTAGGATTCAAATTCCTTTCCATTAAAATAGGTATCAATAGATCCCCCACGGGAAGCGAATAGGTTTGGGCAAAGTCCTCCCAAAGTTCAAAAAGAGATGAAGATCTGTCTACAGCTAGGTCTTTCAATCTAGTTCGAAGCCAGGATGAAACTTCTGTAGGCAATGACCCAAACTGTTCCCGGTACAAACTGGAAAACAAAGAAATTAACTCCTCTTTATTTTGAAAATTTGATTTCCACTCCCGATCATCGACTTTCTTTGCTGTACGGATCGAATCACCAACTTTAAATCCATTTTCCTTTAAAAGAGCAGAAAAGGAAAGGCTGCCAACCTTCAACTTATATTTTTTTACAAATTCTTCCCATAGTGCGAGAAGTTGAATGGAACTACTCAAAGAGATGGATTGTACTTTGACGCGTAACCAATCCACTACACCGATTGGCAGAGTTTCGTGGTTTTCTCGATAGAAATTAGAAAATAATGAAATTAACTCCTCTTTATTTTTAAAGTTTGCCTTCCACTCTTGCGCATCCCCTTTTTTCGAAGGCCGAATCAAATCATTAACCTCAACTCCCTTTTCTTTCAAAAGAGTAGAAAATGATCGATTTTGATCCTTTAGCTTATATTTTTTTACAAACTCTTTCCACAGCTCTAGAAGTTGGCTAGGGTTAGTTAATGAAATGGATTGTGTCTTAGTGCCTAACCAGTCAATTACAGCAACTGGTACCTCTTTGTAATTTTCTTTGTAGAAACTTGATAATAAAGAAATTAACTCCTCTTTATTTTTAAAGTATGTCTTTAATTCCTGAGCATCCTCTTTTTTCGAAGACCGAATCAAGCCACTAACCTCAACTCCCTTTTCCTTCAAAAGCGCATAAAAAGATAGGGGTTCATCCTCTAGCTTATACTTTTTAACAAAGTCTTTCCACAGGTTTAAAAGTTGGGTAGGACCATTCAAAGAGATGGATTGCACTCTGGTTCCCAGCCAGTTATTTACTGATTCTGGCAATGCTCCGTAGTTTTCTTTATAAAAACCTGAAAGCAAAGAAATTATTTCCTCTTTACTTTTGACATTAGCCTTCCACTCTTGTTCATCACTTAACTTAGAAAGCTTGATTAAGCCACTAACCTCAATTCCATTTTCCTTCAAAAGAGCAGAAAAAGATAGGGGTTCATCCTTCAGTTTATATTTTTTTAAAAACTCTTTCCATAGCTCAAGAAGTTGTGTGGAGCTATTTAAAGGTATGGAATGAACTTTAGCGCGAAGCCAGTCAATCACTCCTTCAGGTAAGGACCCATAATTTTCTCGATAAAAACTTGAAAAAATGGAAATATACTTTTCCTTATTTTTATAGTTATCACGGAATTCTTTTTCTTCTAATCTCTTTGAAGATAAAATCAAGTCTCCTACTCTAAATCCTTTCTTTTTAAGGATATCTGTGGCGTAAAGTGCCTCTAAGGTTTGATTGAAATTAAAAACACGGTATTTTCTTTCTCTTGAAGAAACTGACTTAAGCGTCAAGAAAAGTAAGTTCCTATAGCTGATTCCATACTTTTGAGATGTCTTTTTAAATAAAAATCGCAAGTAATTTTCATCAGAAATTGACTGTAAATTCTTCGTTAAAAATAAATCGTAAGTAATTTCATTTATTGACTTCTTTACTTGAATGAGCGTTTGGTTAATTGGCTGATAGTCCTCTTGAACTTGTTCAAATACATCCACTACCCACTCCAAAAGTTTTCTTTTTTGAGGTGCAACCTTTGCAAAAAAGGCTTGAATCGCATCTTGGGAGAGACTATCTAAAAACCTCCTCTTGATAGCAGCAGATTTACCGTAAGTCAGTAAAAACTCAACCAAATCCTCAAAATTTTGGCTTAAGAGCGTTAAAAACAAGGTGTTAATATTCCTATACCGATAAGACGTGCTCCTATTGTCTGTCAGCGTATATCCATGGAACATAAAAAATTGAAACTTCTGGATCAGCGCTTCGTCTTCTACATTCCTCTTGTCAAGTGCTAATTTCTCTTTCAGTTCATCTGTCAGTTTAGATGACCGACTTCGGGAGATTTCTGATAAACCAATTGCGAACCCTGATTCTTGATAGGATGCAGCTACATTTACCCCAAACTGCCTCTCCATTTCCGAAGCTACTGCTGCCCTAAAACCACTTAGTTTGTTGATTTTTTGAGGATAAATCAAGATTCCAACCAACATGTTTTTAAATAACATGGAAGTGGAATTCGAATCTAGATGCCGATATTGTTGTCTAAAAAAATCATTCAATCTCGCAATCTCATCTGAAAGAACTTCGCTATTGAGGGGGTGTTCTACCAACACACTC
>JBILBQ010000194.1:0-2623 GCA_044353615.1 Algoriphagus sp.
TTCATACTCTAGGATCTCGCGAAGGGAGGCGCGAATAAAACGTTCGTCGTCGATTATTAGGATTTTTGCCATAGCTGTAAAGTAATAAAAAAGTGCAAGTCTGTAAGCCGGGTTCTGTTGCAATGCTATCTTCGAACGAATCGAATGCAGCAATTGCTCTTGCCATTTATCTCGATCTTGGTTCGCACCAAGACTCCATCGATCTACCCACCTCGGAATTCCTTTCCGAAGAAAAGAAATCGAACGAGCAGCTCTTTGCCCGAGGTCTATTTGATCTTTCAACCCATAAGGTTTGCCCTGCCCTCCACATCACTGCGGAGGCGGTGGGCTCTTACCCCACCTTTTCACCCTTTCCTCTGTAGGCGACACAAGACAAGTCTTGGCCATTTCCAAAGGTGGTTTGTTTTCTGTGGCACTAGCTGTACGTTGACCGTCACCAGTCAAAGCCCTTCCCGTTAGGAAGTATGGCGCTCTTTGTTGCCCGGACTTTCCTCCCTGTATAAACAGAGCGGCAAGACGACTTGCACCCTGCAAAGTACGGGAATTTTGGGGAATAGGTCTGAAAAGCCAAATGCAAAGTGAAGATTCCCCTAAATTTTATTCAACTAAAAAAAACCTTTTGACCAGTACTTTGTTATATATCAGAACATTAGATGATTTTTTTTATAGTGCTGGGTTGAGCCGCTCCGAGAGGAGCGGTTCTTTTTTGTGCCCATTTTAGGACTACCCTAGAAGGGATTCTATGTATCTTTGAAAAAAAATATCCGAATGATTTTAGTTGGTGATGTAGTATTGTCTGATGACATCAAAGAAAACTTTTTTGTGTGTGACCTAGAAGCCTGCAAAGGAGCCTGTTGCGTGGAAGGGGATTCAGGCGCTCCTCTAGAAGATGAGGAAACCAAAATCTTAGAAGACATCTATCCTTTGGTAAAGGACTACATTACAGCGGAAGGTAGGCAAGTGATTGAGGCGCAGGGAACTTGGGTGATTGATTCCGATGGAGATAAAGTAACGCCTACTCTTGGAGCTAATCGGGAGTGTGCTTATGCGCTATACGACGAACGAGGGATCTTAAAGTGTGGGATAGAGCAAGCGTATTTGGCTGGTAAAATCTCTTGGAAAAAGCCTATTTCGTGTCATCTTTACCCCATTCGAGTGACCAAATACGAACAATACGATGCTTTGAATTACAATCGCTGGCATATTTGTGATCCTGCTTGCCAATTGGGAAAAAGTCTTCAGATTCCGCTCTATACTTTTTTGAAGGAGGCCCTAGTCCGAAAATATGGTGAGGCTTGGTATGCCGAACTGGTTGAAGATATTGAAGGATCCAAGAAAGCCTAGATTCGAATAATTTTGCTTAAAGCACGATCTTTTCGATGGCCAATTCGGCAATTTTTTGATAGCCCAAATCTGAGGGGTGAACTCCATCCGCAGAAAAGAATTCCGGTTGCAAATCCATAGGGATAGGATGGTAAATTACTTTGGGATCATTTGCTGCAATTTCTTCCATTTCACGTTGTAAATAGGCGCGTTGCTTGGAAAGAAAAGACCTCATTTGTTCTGAAAAGGCTGGAAATAGGTGCACCGGTGGGATTGCAGCCAGGTAAATCCACTCTGCGTCCGTGTCAACCTGAATTTGCTGAATCAAGGATGCTAGATCTTTTTTAAAATCTTGCGGGGAGGTCAAAAGGAAACAATCATTGGCTCCCAAAAAAAGGATAACACCTTCTGATTTTTTGCTTCTCGATTTCTTGTGCTTTAAATACAAGGAAAATGCCTCCTTCACCCGTAGTCCCTTTTTACCGATAGTCTCAATCTGATAGGTCTCGCCAAAAATGCGGGAAAAATTTCCCGCTAGCGTAGTTGAGTCAGAGCTTGCGCCTACGCCTGCTACTGTGGATTCGCCTAAAAGTACCACATGCCTTTCTCCTTGACCCAAAGTCAGAAGTGGGGATTGAGATGGAAGTTTAGGACTGGACTTCCGGACTTTTTTGGCTTGGTAAACTAGGAATGGAAGCCAAGGAAATAGCTGAAGTTGAAACAACCAGTAGGGTGCCATTTAACCTCCAGCCTTTTTTGCGCCATAACCTGCTTGAATCAAGACTTGGACAACTTTATCGCGATGGTCCCCTTGGATTAATATTTCCCCATCCTTGGTAGAGCCTCCCACGCCACATTTGTTTTTCAGGAGTTTGCCCAACTCTTTGAGATCATCTTCGGTACCTATAAAGCCTTCAATGAGGGTAACCTGCTTGCCAGCCCTAGATTTTTTATCCAGTAATACTTTCAGTTTCTGTTGGGAAGGAGAGCGGGTTTCCTCGGATTCATCTCCTCCAACTTGATAATCAAACGAATCTGCAGTGGAGAAAACAATGCCATCGCGTTTTTTCCAGTCGTTATTTTTTTTGCTCATGTAATTTGTATTCGGTCACCAAGTTAAACTTTTTGAGGTGAAGTTTTTAAAGTCCAAACAGGCCGTTTGGAATGATTGACCACATCCTCGGCAATGCTTCCCGTGAGCAGATGCAGAATGCCTGTTCTCCCATGGGTAGCCATCGCAATCAAATCAGCACCAATATCGTCAGCAAACTCAAGAATTCCAGCATCTTCTGAAAGTGAA
>JBILBQ010000098.1:0-9004 GCA_044353615.1 Algoriphagus sp.
AATAGATTGGCAATTTGAAGTGGATAGTACAGCAACGGATTCACGGCATCTTGACCCAAGTAAGAAAGTAAAGAAAGGGGATAGAAGATGGCAAACTCGGAGTAGGTAAATTCAGAAATAGCTCCTACCCAAACTTTGATGATGCCAGCAAAGACCAAGGCTAATTCGGCAAAGGCCATTACCCTAAAAAGACTGCCTAGTCGGATGCCTTGATGCAGGTTGGCAAAAAATAAACCTCCATAAAGAACCAAGGCCATCAGAAAACACTTCACTACCAAAATGAGAAAGGTGAAGAGGACACTAAAGCGATTCCAATATCGCATATCCTCCAAGGCATCGAGTAGGACATTTTCTGGAATGTACAGCTCCTTGTTAGCCGTGAGTTCGCTAACAAGCATGGATTCCACATCCAACAACAACCAACCTGTCAAAAAAAGAGCAACTGCATAAAAGGCTATCAAACCTAAAATCCTCATAAAAAATTTGTTTAGGTAAAAAAAAATAATATTAACTATTTCAAATGACAATAAAATATTTGAATAATACAAAAAAATAATTAGCTAAAATAAAGAATGCCTATAGCTTATCCTGAATAAAACTTTGTTGCCAAAACTTGATCGCTTATTGGGCCCACTAAAGCCATAAACCTGAAATGTCGACAGACCACGGTCCACAGCTCACTTACTTGAACTTCAAAACTTATTTTCTTTCGGTTCTGGTTTAAAAGTGGATAATCGGAATCTGCAATTATCTTGAGAACTCCGGGCTGAAATTTGAGTTATTTTTTTTGGTGTAACCAAAAACTCTGAACTCTTCAAAAAATGAAACCCCATGGCCATTTCTAAGGGCCTCAAAGGTTGGAGAATAAAACCGTTGCCATTTATTAAAAACCTCGACGGTTTAAAGAATTACACATTCGAGGTCTGGTAAAGGATTAAAACCTTCGAGGTCTGAAAAAGACCTCAAAGGTTACTTCAAATTCTTGTAGCGAATACGCTTGGGTAGCACGTCGCCGAGGCGCTTCTTTTTGTTTTCTTCGTAGTCGGAGAAGTTGCCCTCAAACCAGACTACCTGCGAATCGCCTTCAAAGGCCAAGATGTGCGTACAAATACGATCTAGGAACCAGCGGTCGTGGGAAATCACCACTGCACAGCCTCCAAAGTTTTCCAAGGCTTCTTCCAAAGCCCGAAGTGTATTGATATCCAAGTCGTTGGTAGGCTCATCGAGCAACAGCAAGTTGCCACCTTCCTTCAGCGTAATCGCCAAGTGCACGCGGTTGCGCTCCCCACCGGAAAGCACCCCTACTTTTTTCTCTTGATCCGAACCTGCAAAATTGAACTTGGAGACGTAAGCACGGGAATTGACTTCCTTGTTGCCCAGCTTCATCAATTCATTGCCATCGGAGATCAACTGGTACACGGTCTTGTTGGGGTCCAACTTATCGTGTTCCTGATCCACATAAGCCAGTTTGACGGTTTCACCCACTTCAAAATTGCCCGAATCTGCCTTCTCCTGACCGGTAATCAATTTGAAGAGGGTAGATTTTCCAGCTCCATTGGGACCAATGACCCCTACAATACCCCCTTGTGGCAAGGAGAAACTGAGATTTTCAAAAAGTAACTTATCTCCATAGGCTTTGGACACCTGGTTTACCTCAATCACTTTGGCACCCAAACGTGGTCCTGGCGGGATAAACAATTCCAACTTGGCTTCTTTGTCCTTGGACTCCTCTCCGATCAACTTATCGTAGGCATTCAAACGGGCCTTGCCCTTGGACTGCCTTGCCTTAGGCGACATGCGGATCCACTCCAATTCTCGTTCCAAGGTCTTCTGTCGCTTGGATTCGGTTTTCTCCTCTTGCTTGAGGCGATTTTGCTTTTGATCGAGCCAGGAAGAATAGTTGCCCTTCCAAGGAATTCCTTCGCCACGATCCAATTCCAAAATCCAGCCGGCCACATTGTCCAAGAAGTAACGGTCGTGGGTAACCGCGATGACTGTACCCTTGTAATTCTGCAAATGCTGCTCAAGCCAATGTACCGACTCTGCATCCAGGTGGTTGGTTGGTTCATCTAGCAATAGCACATCTGGCTCCTGCAAAAGCAAACGGCAAAGCGCCACGCGTCTTTTTTCTCCACCCGAAAGGTTGGCTACGTTCGCTTCAGCTGGCGGGAGACGCAAGGCATCCATAGCCTTATCGAGCATCACGTCGAGCTCCCAGGCGTTCACTGCATCTAATTTTTCCTGCACTTCCCCTTGACGGGTAATCAACTTGTCCATGGCATCCGGATCATCCATCAAGGCGGGATCCATAAACTTTTCATTGATCTCCTCAAATTCCTTGAGCAAGGCAACGGTACTGGCTACCGCTTCCTCCACCACTTCTTTGACGGTCTTGGTGGGATCTAACTTGGGTTCCTGCTCTAGCATTCCTACCGTGTAGCCTGGGGACCAGACCACTTCCCCTAAAAATTCCTTATCCAAACCCGCAATGATGCGTAGTACAGAGGATTTTCCAGAGCCATTGAGACCCAATACGCCAATCTTGGCTCCATAAAAAAAGGAGAGGTAAATATCTTTGAGTACTTTCTTTTGAGGGGGGTAGATTTTGGAAACCCCTGCCATGGAAAAGATGATTTTTTCTGCGCTCATGCCAGTAAACTAGTTTGATCTGTGAGAAACAATTGTAAAAGGCAAAAATATACCTTTCTTAGGATAAGTGAGGGCTAATTGATTATTTTGCATAAAATTGAGTTACACCACCTATAACCTAGACTAGCACCATGCAACATGCCTTTGGATATATCCAAGACGGAAAGGTCTTTCTAAAGGGATTTTTAGGTGGAGCAGACCGAGTGATTGGTGAGGTAAAAGGAGACGTGGCATCGACCCTCCTTTATTTTGAAACTCGTTTTACCCAACTAGAAGAAAAGGTGGCCAAATTAAGAGCAGCCATCGAAGAAAATCAAAACAAAGGTTCCTTTTTGATGAAATTAATTCACCTCAAAGAATCATTGTATACCAGTGATGCCTTGGGGGATTTTAAGGTTTTGATTGCCCAACTTGAGGAGCAAGAAGCTTTTTTAAGTGAAATTATTCAGGGCAACCGAAGCAAAAATCTAGAGATTAAACAAAGTTTGATTCAGGAGGCCCTCGCGATGCAAACCAGTACGGACTGGAAAGACACCACCGAGAAATTCAAAGAATTAAAGTTGCGCTGGATCAAAACTGGGCCTGTTGAAAAAGAGGTTCATGAGGAAATGGAGGCCAAATTCAATCTAGCAGTTGACTTTTTCTTTGAGCAGCGCCAGCACTTTTACGATGGCCTCGCCTTGCAGGCGGAAGAGAACATCAAAGTGTACGAAGGGCTGCTGCAGCAAGCACGTTCTGCACACGATCTCCCAGACGCCAAAATGGCCTTTGACATCAGTAAGCGGATTCAAAAAGAGTGGAAAACCGCTGGAAAAGTTCCTGCTGAACGGCGGCAACCCATCTGGGATGAATTTTCAAAATTGAATAACCGAATATTTTCCCGTTACAAGCGTACACTCAACCCGGGTCCAGAGATGCCCCCACGTGAAGTGCTGCGCAAAATCGAGGGGATGGTAGAAGAATTAAAAAAATTGGCCCACCAGCCTACCAGCCAGGAGATCACGCTCCGCGCAAAGACTATCCAGGAAGATTGGAAAAAGCTTCCGATGCATAAACCAAAAGAGGCAAATTTGCCTGCACGCTCCTACCAGTTTTTCATGGACATTATCTTTGAAAAGGCTTTTTTGGAGAAACTTGCGCACAGCAAGTATGATGACTTTGCGGACAAAATGCTGGAAGAACAAAACCAAATTAAATCATCCATTCTCAAGGACCTACTGCACCGAGATCAGGGGGAATTGGAGACGATGCAAAACAATTCGGATAACTTCCGAGTAGAGACTGCAGATTTCGAAATGATGATGAAAAAAAAGCTTTCAAGCCTCAAGCGAAAGATTGATGTAAAGAACTATGTCTTAAAGCAACTTGCTCCGAGAAATTGAGCACAACCTACATATCAAAAAAATTACTATTCTTGCATAATTAACATCCGGAACACCTCCAAAAACAAAAACTATGTACTGGACACTTGAACTAGCCTCCTACCTTGAAGATGCCCCTTGGCCAGCAACCAAGGATGAATTGATCGATTATGCCATTCGCTCTGGCGCACCACTTGAAGTAGTGGAAAACCTACAAGAGCTGGAAGACGATGGGGAACCATACGAGACCATTGAAGAAATTTGGCCTGACTATCCTACAAAGGATGACTTTTTCTTCAACGAGGACGAATATTAAGTTTAAAGTCCCGCTTGTGCGGGACTTTATTTTTGGAAAAAAGGGTTTATAGCCCAAGCACTTGCCGCAACCGAGCATAACCAGACTTGCTCACGGGTATTTTTTGCCCTGAACGAAGCCGAAGGAGATAGGATTCCTTTTCGTAAGGTTCAAGTCCCGATACCTCTTGGAGATTTACCAAAAAGGATCTGTGCACTCGGGCAAATTTGTCTGGATCGAGACTCTCTTCCAGCTGCTTCATCGTCATCTTCTTCAAAAATTTTCCTTCGTGGGTCTGAATGGAAATGTAATCGTCTTCCGCCTCGAAGAAAGCTACTTCTTGCGTCTGGATGATTTTGATCTCATTTTTCACCCGAACCACGATGCGTTTACTCCGTTCTTCGGAAACTGGATAGTCCACTGCATCGGGCAATTCTTTTGCCTTGTGCTGACTTAAAAACCGTGTGATGGCCTGCGCAAAACGGGCTTCAGAAAAAGGCTTAACCAAGTAATCCAGCCCCTTGGCATCAAAGGCTTGCACCGCATATTGGTCAAAAGCTGTCGTAAATAATACTGCTGGCGGGGAGTCCAAGAGCTCGAGCAACTCAAAGCCCGTAATCTTTGGCATTTGAATATCCAGAAAGAGCAGCTCCGGCTGAAAAAGTTGGATCGCCTTCAAGGCCTCAAACCCATCGTGACAAATCGCCACCACTTCAAATTGAGGATGGCTCCTCAAAAATTCGCTGACTAGACCGGTAGCCAAAGGCTCGTCATCCACAATAATGGTTTTGATCATGCGGTTAGGGGGAGTTTTAACTGTACTTGAAACAAGTTATTATCTGCACTTTTTAGCAGCAAATCCGTTCTTCCAAAAATTAAAAATAGCCTTCGTTCGATTGAACTCAATCCAAAGCCGATGCCCTCAGGGCCTGAATCTTGGGGATCAAAGGGGTTTTGTACCGTAATCAGGAGGTAATTCTCTTCTTTTTGGCACGATACTCGAATCGTGACCTCTCCCAAAGTTCCATAAAGGCCATATTTGATTGCATTTTCTACCAAGGGCTGCACCAGAAGCGGTGGGACTTTTAGCGATTCGACTTCAGGCGCTACCTCCATTTCGACCAACAAGCGGTGTCCAAAGCGAACCCGCTCGATGTCAAAATACATGCCCAAATACTTGAGTTCATCAGATAAACTGATCCTAGATTGGCCTTCACTACGGAGGGTGCCCCTTAAAAAATCAGAAAGCAACAGTACCATTTCTCTGGCCCGCTGCGGACTTGCAAGCACCAAAGCATGGATGGAATTAAGGCTATTGAATAAAAAATGGGGCTGCAGCTGCTGCCGAAGTTGGGCAAGCTCTGCATCCTTAGAAAGCTGAAGCAGCTGTCCCTCACGACGGCTTAGCTCCTCCTGTCCTGCCAACTTAGAGATCACCACCGCCAACACGGCTAGAAGTTGAATCACTACTCCAAGAAACACCCAGCGGTAGAGAAAGCTTGATTCCAACAGTTCCAAGTAATCAGATTCTTCTGCAAACCACCAGTCCAGGAGTTGCGCATGCCCCCATACCAATCCCCCACTGAGCAGGAGTGGAAAAATGACCAAAAGGAATCCATTTTTTCGGTTGGGCGTGTAATGTCGAAACACCCGATCCAAAAGAAGCACCCCTCCCAAAAAAAATAGGGTGAAAAAGAAAGCGTCCACGAGCGCTGGTTCTTCTTCCATTCCGTGGTGGATCAATAAAAAATAAGCTCCCAGAAACCAGATGCATCCGATTCCTGGGAGTATCCATTTCCCAAAGCTTGAACTAGAAAAAGCGTTTAAATACAAGGGCTGGGTTAGGTTTTAGAATGAATTAAATGGACTTGATTTCCAGTCCACTGAACAATAGGGTGCCTTTTAGAATCAAGACTTTGTTGGTGTCTACTCCTCCTTCTCTAAACATCCGCTTGTCTTCGAGCCCGGCAGCAATGTTGGATACTTCTGTACGTACATCCCAATGAGGTGGTATGATCAACTTTACCCCACCAAATCCAACCTCGAGGTCTAAGGTGACAACCCCCGTAAAATCAACTTGTGTCAGGTCTAAGTCCAGCCCTCCAAAAATCACGGTGGCCTTTCCCCCTTGAAAATTTTTGGTCATCAATTTTCGATTCACGCCACTGAAGATGACGCTCTCATTGATTCGGTCCATAAAGGCGGTTCCAGTCGCTCGCACAAACCCAGAATCTGGAGCCTTGGTCGACTGTTCCTTCGAGGCGTTTGTATCCTCTACTACTTCTGCTGCCTCGATATTCTCTGAATTTTTGGCGTCTGCTTTATTTTTTCGAGAGCCCTCCCAATTTTTTCGAGCCTCCTCCATGACTTTGTATTCCTGCTTTTTATGGAGAATCAAGTAGATGCCAAGTGCGATCAACCCAACTGGCCAGATAAATTGGTCAAGGCCTAGATCAAGGTCAAACTCTCGTTTGAGTAAATAGTAGACACCAATGAAGAGCACCACAGATCCAAAAAAACTCTTGAACTGCTGACTGATGAGCGTGTAGGTACCTACAGCAATCAAGATCATCGGCCAGGTCAGTACCCAATCCGGGATATAGAGCCCAAATTTTCTAAAGAGGAGGACTAGGCCGATTCCGAGAATGATTACGCCAAAGGCAATACTGCCGTCGTTTCGTGGTTTAGTGTAGTTGTTCATGTGAATTAAATTTAGTTAAACAAATCTAGGATTCAAGACCAAAGGGGCATTTAGGGAATAGGTGAAGCGGCTCAAAAAATCGGTAAAGCACCCAATCGGGTCGGTAAAGGAATTCCCCTTTTCAACTCAACGAGTTGACATCAAAAATTCGGCAAATACAAGGTCTTCTGGAGTGGTCAACTTGATGTTCTCGGCATTGCCTTCAATGAGCGTAACCGCCCATCCTTGGTACTCATATACCGTGGCATCATCTGTAAAAATTCCCAACTCCTCCACCGAAAATGCTTGCATGAGTTGCGCTACTTGAAAAGTTTGCGGGGTCTGCACCAATCGGAAATTGGTCCGTTCTTGAAAGGTACTTTCTCCTCCTGCATCAACCTTTCGAAGGGAGTCTTTTAGGGAAACTACCGGAATGGCACTTCCTGATTTTGCTGCTTGATCAAAGCTGGATTGAATTACTTGTTCCGTCACAAAAGGCCTCACTCCGTCGTGGATTGCAACCAAGCCCTCGGTGAAAGGGAGCGCCATTAATCCGTTTTTCACCGATTGAAATCGACTTTCTCCCCCTGGAACCAATTCATGGGGCAATGCAAAATGATGCTGGTCACACAAAGTTCTCCAGTAATCGAAGTCGTCCTTTGGTAGTACTAGGATCAAGTGAAGGTTTGGGTCAGCGCTAAAAAATTTTTCCAGCGTATGCATCAACACGGGCTTTCCTGCTAAAGGAAGGTATTGCTTGGGCAGGGAAGTTCCCATCCGCATCCCTTTGCCACCGGCGACGAGTATTGCTGCTTTGTTCATGCGCATTGAATTCTTACAAAATTAAATTCCTAGGCGAGACCCCTGCTATTTTTAAGAAATTTGTTTGGCAGCCTGAAGAAAACTAGGCAAAAAAAAGTCCCGCTGGTGCGGGACTGATTCAATTTACAAGATTAGCATCGCATCTCCATAGGAGAAGAATCGATACTTTTCTTTAATGGCTTCTTTGTAGGCCTTCATGATTAATGGATAGCCACCAAATGCGGAGGCGGTCATGAGTAGCGTTGACTCTGGCAAGTGGAAGTTGGTAATCAACGCATTGGCAATTTTAAAATCGTAATGCGGAATGATAAATTTATCCGTCCAGCCGCTGCTTTCCTTAAGTCTTCCTCCTGCTGTTACGGATGATTCTATCGTCTTCAAGGAAGTGGTCCCTACTGCAACAACTTTCTTTTTTTGTTCCAAGGATTCGTTGACCAAATTGACGGTTCGCTCTGGAATGAAGTAATTTTCTGAATCCATTTTGTGTTTGGTCAGATCTTCTACATCCACCTGGCGGAAAGTACCTAGTCCCACATGAAGGGTGATTGGTGCTATTTCTATCCCTTTCAATTCCAAGCGCTTTAGTAGCTGTGGCGTGAAGTGCATTCCTGCTGTAGGAGCAGCTACTGCGCCTACATTCTTTGCAAAAACAGTTTGGTAACGTTCTCTATCCTCTGGTTCGATTGGTCGCTCGATAAATTCTTTCAATAGCGGCGTTTCACCGAGGGTATCAATTGTTTTATGAAATTCCTCGTCGGTGCCATCAAACAAAAAGCGGATGGTTCTACCTCTTGAGGTGGTGTTGTCAATAACTTCTGCGACTAGGTCGCTGTCCCCAAAGTAAAGCTTGTTTCCCACTCTGATTTTTCGAGCAGGGTCAACCAATACATCCCAAAGTTTGAATTCTGGGTTCAGCTCTCGCAATAAGAAAACTTCAATTTTGGCACCCGTTTTTTCCTTATTTCCGTATAGACGAGCAGGGAAAACTTTGGTGTCGTTCGTCACAAATACATCCCCTTCATCAAAGTAATCTAGGATGTCTTTGAAGGTACGGTGCTCAATTTCTCCAGTTTTCCGATGAACAACCATCAATCTGGACTCATCACGATTTTCAGTGGGATAGAGCGCGATCAGTTTTTTGGGAACTTCAAATTTGAAATCAGATAATTTCATAGGGGATGGTGAAGAGTGTTTGGG
>JBILBQ010000099.1:0-8922 GCA_044353615.1 Algoriphagus sp.
GTGCCTTCCGCATCCGATACTTCAATAGAATAATCTCCTTTTGGAAGTGATGCCAAGTCATATCTTTTGGCGAAAGCTTCGGTGGCATTGATTCGGTCACGAAGGACCAAGCGCTTGTCTGCATCTAGGATACGAACAGTCACTCCACCTTGAGGGGAAGCTGGAACAGTTACCAGGACCTTAGCGGTCTCAGTTTGTCTGATTTCTACCGAAGGATTTTCTGTGTTTGCGATTGCTGTTGTTGCCATCACGGCAACGAAAAGCATGAGAAATAATTTTTTCATTTTTTAATTGGTTTAGTAGGTTTTGAGATGCTTGGATAGGAGCCTGGCAATTCATTTTTGCCAAGAGGTATTTTGGGCTGCCTGCAAATCGGTGCAACCGAATTGCTTTACAAATATACTAAACGGCATTAAAAATGAAAAAGTTTCAAAAAAAATGGAATAAAAATATAAATACCGTAATAAAACAGATTAAATATTAATAAAAATATAAAATCGGTTCGCGAACGATTGCGGAGAGTATAGGGTCTTGTAAATTGGGATATAAAACAAAATAAATTTTGTAAAATAGCATTATACAGAATAAAACATAAATTATTGAATTGAATTTGGGTTATTCGGAATCGATTGTATTGAAGAATAAGGGGGTAAATTATTTTTTTATTTTTTGCTGATGAGGGCTTAAATACCCGAATTTTCTAGAGATCTACGAACAAAGGGCATTGGAACTTGCTTATAAAGTGCAGAAAATCGGCACTGATTTGGATCTTAAAATTAAGATGGGTGGTGTGGGAGGAAGAAGTTTTTGAGTTCTTAGTGCTTTGGATAAGTGAGTAGCTTCAAAAAAGGAAGAAGATCTGGGCAGGAATTATCCGAAATAATTTTAAATTCATCCTTAAAATAGTATGCATGCAGACTATTTTATATTTTGGTCTTCGAATTAAAAAAAGCAGCAAGATGCGCAGCGAGGCAGGAAATTTAGGGCAAAAAAAATCCCGATCTGTGAAGACCGGGATTGTGGTGATAAGTGGACTCGAACCACCGACTCACGGATTTTCAGTCCGATGCTCTACCAACTGAGCTATATCACCATCCTTTTAAGTGTTGCAAATGTAGATAAATGAGTATTCTCTACAAATCCTTTTCAGAAAAAATAGACCCAAATTTTATAAAAACTAGTTAATCCGATCAATATGAGCATTTTACCACAACTTGCATTTGTCCTTATTTTGGGTGTTGCGGGCTTTATCTTGAGTAAAAGGATCCAATTTCTTCGCCGAAACATCCTGTTGGGTAAGGCGGAGACTCGAAATGACCAACCTGAAAACCGTTGGAAAGCGATGCTGCTTGTGGCCTTGGGTCAGCAAAAAATGTTCAAACGCTTGGTCCCCGCATTTTTACACCTTCTAATTTACGTGGGGTTTCTGGTCATCAACTTGGAAGTATTGGAGTTTGTCCTCGATGGACTATTGGGTACACACCGTCTCTTTGCTCCATTCTTAGGAGGTCTGTATACGGTAGCGATTAACGTATTTGAATTTTTAGCCGTTGCGGTATTGGTATCTTGCGTTGCTTTTTTGGTGCGGCGGAATGTGATGAAGGTGGAGCGATTTACCAAACCCGAATTGAAAGGTTGGGCGGCGCTGGATGCCAATTTGATCTTAGTGATCGAAATCATCTTGATGTTTGCCATCCTGACCATGAATGCTACGGATCAGATTTTGGCTGGCCGAGGAGATGCGCATTACCTCGCGTTGGGACCTCTTTTCTTCAGCAGCTTCCTTCAACCCCTTTTCGAAGGCCTATCCACGGGTACTTTGGTGGCTGTGGAGCGATTTGCCTGGTGGTTTCACATTGCCGGGATTTTAGCTTTTGCCGTGTATGTGACGTATTCAAAGCACCTGCATATTTTCTTGGCCTTCCCCAATACCTGGTATTCCAACCTGAAGCCTAAGGGTGAGATGACGAACATGCCCGAGGTGACTCAGGAAGTAAATATGATGTTGGGAATCCCTGTTGAAAATCCATCGGCCCCTCCCGCTGAGATTGGGCGCTTTGGTGCCAAAGATATCAATGACCTCAGCTGGGTAAATGTACTCAATGCCTATTCCTGTACGGAGTGTGGTCGCTGCAGTTCCGAATGCCCAGCAAATCTTACCGGAAAAAAACTATCCCCTCGCAAGATCATGATGGATGTTCGAGATCGTGCCGAGGAGGTGGGCAAAAGCCTCGACGCAGGAGGCCCAGGCCTAGCAGATGGGAAGTCACTCTTGGGAGATTACATCAGCAAGGAAGAGATCAACGCCTGTACGAGCTGCAATGCCTGTGTGGAAGCCTGCCCGATCAATATTGACCCCTTGTCGATTATTTTGCAGATGCGCCGCTATGTGGCCATGGAGGAATCGGGCACTCCTGCCCAATGGAATGCGATGTTCCAAAATATGGAAACAAGCTTTTCTCCTTGGAAATTTAGTCCATCTGACCGATTCAACTGGTCCGAAAAAGTAAAAGAAGAAGAAATGAAGTAAGGGATGCCTGAAAGTCCATTTGGTCTTGCATCTTGTAACTAACCTCTAGTAGCTAAAAACATGTCTACCTATACTGTTCCCACCATGGCCGAAATGGCCGCCAATGCACAGACACCGGAAGTTCTTTTCTGGGTGGGCTGTGCCGGTTCCTTCGATGACCGCTACAAGACCGTCACCCAGGCTTTTGTAAAAATCTTGAATAAAGTTGGGGTAAGTTTTGCAGTACTTGGCCCTGAAGAAGCCTGTACAGGAGACCCCGCTCGACGCGCTGGCAATGAATTTCTGTTTCAAATGCAAGCCGTGGCCAACATCCAAGTGATGAATGGCTATGATGTCAAAAAGGTGGTCACCGCCTGCCCGCACTGCTTCAATACCATCAAAAATGAATACCCAGCCCTAGGTGGAAACTATGAAGTGATTCACCACTCTGAGTTTCTCCAACAGCTGATCAACGAAGGCAAAGTGACCCTACAGGGTGGAGGAGAGTTTAAAGGAAAGAAAATCACCTTCCACGACTCTTGCTACCTCGGCCGTGCCAACGAGGTCTATGAGGCTCCTCGCGAGGTGATCAAGGCCTTGGATGTGGAGCTTGTGGAAATGAAGCGTTGCCGAACCAAAGGACTTTGCTGCGGTGCGGGTGGTGCACAGATGTTTAAGGAGCCAGAAGCTGGCAAAAAGGACATCAACATCGAACGCACCGAGGAGGCTTTGGCGACAGGAGCACAGGCCATTGCGGTAGGTTGTCCCTTCTGCTTGACCATGATGACTGATGGGATCAAAAACAAAAACAAGGAAGCGGAAGTAAAAGTCTATGACCTTGCCGAGATGATTGCGAAGGATATGGGAATTTAATTTTTAGATTTGAATCCAAAAGACCCTTTTTGTCGTTATGCAGAAAGGGTTTTTCTTTGAAGACACGAATTGACTTATGTACCAACCTTTTGACCAATTACCAGACTCTTCCCGCATTTGGATTTATGCCTCATCGCGCAAATTTTCAGTTGCCGAGCAGGAAGTAATCCGAAAGACCTTGAAAGATTTTTGTGCCGGGTGGGCTACCCATGGCAAGGAGATGCCGAGTTCCTTCGAAATTTTACACGAGCAACTCCTAGTTTTGGCGGTAGACGAAAGTCAGTTGGGAGCCTCGGGCTGCTCCATTGACTCATCGGTGCGCGCGCTGCAAGGATTGGAGCAAGAACTTGATTTGGATTTGGTCAATCAAGGAAAAGTTACGCTAAAGGATGGGGATGGAGCACTTCGCGTGTTGCCAGCACTGGGGCTGAAGTCCAAAATTTCAATGGGACAAATCACTCCTGACCTTGAAGTGGTGCAACCCGCTTTGCAGACCAAAGCCGATCTAAAGAGCCTGTGGATGCCTGTTCGAAAAAGTTGGTTGTCTTCCTATTTTTCAAATTAATTCCTCATATTCAACCTCAGACTACAGACGCTGTCAATGAAACCGATTTTTTTTCGCCTAGCACTTTGCTTTCTCCTGCTTCTCGGGGGGTGTAAAAGCCTTTTGGAAAAGGGAAACGAACAGTTTCTTTCTGGTCAATACCAGCTTGCTATTGGCACCTTCAATCAGATCTTGGCCAAGGACAGCAGCAACTTGCGTGCTAGACAGGTCTTGGCTGAGAGTTACCGCCTTTCCAATCGTATCGAAGCGGCTGTACCACATTACGAGGCGCTAGTAGCGGTGGAACCTACCTTTGAATCTTACTTTCACCTCGGTCAAAGTCACAAAGCAAATCAGCAAGTTGAGGCGGCCAAAAAGGCGTTTGAGCAAGCATCCTCGCTTACTTCAGACGACCGCCTGCTCGCCCGTGTGAAGCAAGAGCTCAGTTCTTTGGAGTTAACGGCTTCGATTGGAGAGTATTTTCCAAATTACCTATTGGTCAATTACCGAGAGTTGAACTCTGCAGGTGCAGATTATGCGCCACTACTGAGTGAGGATAATTTATATTTTACTTCGGGTAGAGCCTCTTCTAGTTTTTATGCCGCAACAGGAACACCTTACCACCAGCTTTTCCGCACCCGTGCTGAAGGGCTAAAAGTAGATGCGGGGGCTGTGCAACTCTTACCCGAATTTCGAAATGAAGAGGGGCTGAACCAGGCCGCTCTAGCAATAAGTCCAGATGGAAATACCTTGATCTATGCCAGAGGAAATTCCACCTCTTCCAAAGATTACCCCGAAACCACCCTTTTTGCCTCCTATTTCAGAGGGGTTGGATTTACCCAACCCATTTGGATGCCTTTGAATGAAGAGGATACCTGGTGGAATTCTACCCCTGCTTTTAGTGTGGATGGAACTGAACTTTACTTTGCTTCTAACCGACCAGGAGGTTTTGGGGGTATAGACTTATACAAAGCAACCAAGTTGGCCAACGGAGACTTTGGTAATGCAGTGAATTTAGGTTCTACTGTCAATACCGCAGGGAACGAATTATTCCCACATCCTGCAAAGGATGGAAAATTTTTCTTTGCCTCAGATGGACACCCAGGTTTTGGAAAATTAGACCTTTTTGTGGCAGAGAAAAATAGTGATGGAAAGCAGGTAGTAACCAACTTGGGAAAAAATTTCAATAGTAATCGAGATGATTTTGGAATTTTCTTTGCAGACTATCCAAAATCCGGTTTTATCTCCTCCAATCGTGAAGGGGGTAAAGGGGATGATGACATCTACTTTTTTGAGGACAAAACACCTAAGCCAAAAGTGGTCAACGTGCTGCTCAATGTCTACACCAAGGAAGTTAAAGCGGATGGTAAGGAGTCAATTTTACCTCAAGCCAGAGTGCTACTCTATGGGGAGGATAAGAAATCCTTGGGTGGTGATGTAGCCAATGCACAAGGTAGAGTTCGATTCACGCTTTCTCCCGAAAGTGAATACAGCATCATCGCCTCAAAAAACGGTTATTTCTCCAAATCCTTCCCCTATACCACCAAGGGAAAGACTCCTGATCCCGCAACCCTCATTCAGGAGGTTACCAACATCACTTTGGATACCACCATCATCTTGGATCAACTGATCCTTGAAAAGGCGATTGTCTTGGAAAATATTTATTACGATTTGGCTAAGTCGGATATTCGTGCTGATGCCGCGCTAGAATTGGATAAATTGGTGAAAATCCTTAAGGATAATCCAACCATTCGTATTGAGTTGAGTTCGCACACAGACTCAAGATCTGGAGATGACTTCAACTTAGCACTTTCTCAGGTAAGGGCTCAGTCAGCTGTGGATTACCTTGTTTCGCAGGGCATTGCAGCAGATCGTCTAGTAGCCAAAGGCTATGGTGAAACGCAGCTTCGAATCCAAAATGCACAAACTGAGGAAGAGCATCAGGGCAACCGACGCACGGAATTCAAGGTGATTGAGATTAAAGGGAACTAATCCAGCTATTCATTGCCTCATAAATGAGGTCATGAATTTTGGTACGAATTCCTAAATCTAGGAGGGTGTTGTTAGATGCAGAGGGATAGACGCGGTTGGAGAGAAAGATGTAGGTAAGCTGATTGTCAGGGTCCGCCCATACACAGGTTCCCGTAAATCCGGTGTGTCCGAAAGTACTTTTTGGCGCCAACTTCCCCGCTGATCCTCCTTTTCCCTTTTCAGGTTCGGGCTTATCCCAACCCCATCCTCGCCTACTTAGTTTGGATTGTCTCTGGGTAAATGCTGCAATGGTTTCGGGTTTGAGTAAGCTCACATCCCCGTAGCTTCCCTTATTCAAAAGAAGCTGGAGCACTACCGCCAGGTCCTGTGCGGTACCAAATAAGCCAGCATGACCCGCTACCCCTCCATACATCGCAGCACCTGGATCGTGGACGTAGCCTTGAATTTGCCTTCCTCGAAAGGTCTGATCATTTTCCGTTGGAGCGATTTGTGCCAGCGGTATTTTTTCAAATGGTTTGAACGTAAGCGTTTGCAGGCCAAGGGGGGCGTAAAAATTATCCGCTACAAATTCGTCCAAAGGCTGGTTTACGATGCGTTCGACCACGGCTTGCATGAAGTACATAGTCAGGTCGGAATAAACATAGCCATAGGGCTTGGGTAAAAGCTCAGATTCCACGGTCCATTTCCACAAGCTATCCCGCAAAGTTGTTTGGGCAAACATCTCATTGGAAACTGGGAGGGTATAACCGGCGCTGATCGAATCTTTGTAGTAGGAGGGATTCCATTTTCCCGAACTCAGGGTTTTGGTGTAGTGTGGAATAAAGGCTTTCAAACCGGCTTCATGTGCGAGCAGGTTTGAGAGAAGTATACCTCCTTTATTCGTTGTCTTTAATTCAGGCAGGTAATCTCCTAGGGTTTTACTGAGATCAAGTTCACCACGACTGTGTAAAAACATCGCGGCAAGCGTAGTGGCAGCTACTTTGGTGACAGAAGCGAGGTCATAGACCGTTTCGGAGGTTACGGGAGCAGATTTTTCGTAATCCAAATGTCCATAGGACCGATCAAAAATGACCGTTCCCGCCTTCGCAATCAAGACTCTGGCTCCAGGAGCTGCTTTGGAGGCGATCATTTCTGCCACTACCCCATCAATTTTATCCAGTTTTTCCCCATTTACTCCTACGCTTTCTGGACTGCCATAAGCCAAGCGGTTGGATGGGGTCAAGAGCCCGCCCACCCCTTGTGTAAACTGTTCACTTACCGTCACAGGCAAGATGCCTTTTGCAGGTCGGGCGCCAAATAAAATCTGGGGCACTAGTTTTTGGGTGAAAGGAGAATTCTCATAGGCAAAGACCACATGTTCCAACCCTTCCAGGTACTTGGCTGCGTATACATTTCCAAAAAGTACCGTCACCACCTTTTGTCTTTTTTCCAAAGCTCGGATTAGCTCCAAGTCCCCGGGCGCGATGCCAAATCCCCGTTGAGGGCTATTGCTGACACCCATCAAACCCACCACGATGACTTCGTAGTCTTCCAACTGCTTCATGAGGTTGTAGTGCGCGGACTCACCTGAAGCTTTCGCGATCTGAAAGTGGTCTACCTGGGTGTAGCGGTTGAGGTAGTCGCTGAAATCCGCACCCGAACCGCCAATGCTTAGGCTGGCGATTTTGTTGAGATCTAACTGGCCAAGGGGAAGTAGGTCTCCCTTATTTGCCGCTACTGTAATGGCCTCGCTGTAGAGTTTTTCGATGACTTCCGAAGTAGCCGAGGTAGTCAGGCGATCTGCAATTTTGTAGGTGTCCAGCGGAGAAAATGAATGGAGTCCCGCCCAATACTTGGCTTTCAGAACCTTTTTTACCCGTCGATTGATTTCTTGTTCGCTGATTAGCCCCTGAGCTACAGCATCTAGAATAAGTGCCTTGGCCTCGGCCACATCATCTGAATGCAAAAGGATGTCGTTGCCAGCTAGCAGTGCTTGCAACTCTACTTCTCCCGGTTTATTTCGGATGGCCACCCCTTCCATGTTTAAGGCATCGGTAAAAATCAAGCCTTGGAAATTCATCTGCTGCTGCAGTAAATCGGTAACAATGGGTTTGGATAGGCTGGTGGATATAGCAGATCCTTGATTGAGGCTAGGGACATTTAAGTGGGCCACCATGACAGACATCAAGTTTTCTTTGAAAAGCTCTTGGTAGGGATAGAGGTCTACTTCCCAGATTCTTTTTTCTTCATGAGCAATCAAGGGAAGCGTAAAGTGACTGTCTGTTTCGGTATCTCCATGCCCGGGAAAATGCTTTGCATTGGCAAGGACTCCGTTTTCCTGAAGCCCTTTCATGTAGGCCACCGCTCGTTGGGTAACTCGATTTTTATCCTCCCCAAAGGCCCGAAAGCCGATCACCGGGTTCTCGGGATTGGAGTTGACATCTACAACGGGGGCAAAATTGACATGCATACCCAGCACCTTAAACTGTCGGGCGATTTCAGCGCCCATTTCCTGAACCAAGTTGGGATCTGAGATGGCCCCAAGGGTCATGGCTTTTGGAAAATTGAGGGTGGAATCCAGTCGCATCCCGATTCCCCATTCGGCATCCATCGCAATCATCAAGGGGGTCTTGGCTTGTGCCTGGTAGTAGTTGGTCAGGCGAGCTTGCCGGTTAGGTCCTCCTTGAAAAAAAATCAAACCCCCTAAATTTTCTTTTTGGATCAACGCACTGATCTGATCCACATGTCGCTGATCCTTGTTGGAATAAGCCGCTACCATAAAGAGCTGCCCTAGGCGTTCTTCAAAGGTGAGGGCATGAAACACACTGTCTACCCAAAGCTCCTGATGATCGGATTTTTTTGTTTCCAATGAGTCCTTATGTACCTCAGCAGAACCCCGCTTAGTTGGAAAAAAAACTCCCAACAACAGGATCCAGAGTAGGTTGAGCAAATGCAGTGTTCTCATGGAATAGAATACATTTAATTCTGTATTTTTACCTAAATTTACCCAGTGATTTAGGGCTTT
>JBILBQ010000100.1:0-8837 GCA_044353615.1 Algoriphagus sp.
TGTTTGTCAGCCAGCGATTTCTAGCCATGGAGGTGGCACCGATGTACAAGTTCTCCAATCGACTAAGCATGGGTCTCTACTATTTGAGAGGGCATGGTTTCAATCCTATTCCTCCAGATAACTCCAATTTTATTGCTTTAAATACGGTTATTTCTGGTGTTCCTGTGGGTGGAGGGTTTAACATGCGGATTAACCCCCAACTCTTTTTCCTCAAGGTGGACGACACTTCGGGTACCTACATTACCTCCAATTTTACGGTGACCAAACCTGGATTTCCCATCGGATTTCAGGGATTGGTCAATCAAAAAATCAAATCTACCATTGCAGGGGATGATTTTATTTGGAACGTGGGTATTATGTACCTCTTTTCAAATACCTATCAAAAGAAGTAAATTTTCTTGCTAGGAAAGCGAGTTGGTCTGAAATGAAATACTATCGAAATACAATGGAAATATACCGAGCCCTCCGCGGCGGGCAGGCAAGCTCGGTGAAATAATTCCTCGACTAACGTTTCCTACCTCGTACTTGGTACTTTGTACATATACTTCTTCATTCTTCAATCGGCGTTCAGCATTCGATATTTAAAGAGTATCAAGTAGCTAGTATCAAGTATCAAGAGGGGAAAAGAATTATAGTCCATACTTGGTACCTTGTATCAACTTCTTCAATCTTCAATCGGCGTTCAGCATTCGACATTACTTTATTCCCGTATTTCGTATTTCGTCTCTCGTATTTGAAACCGTACTTTGTACCTTGTACTTCTACCATTAATCCCTAATTTTTCCTAACATCGTACCATGCTTCAAGATTCCTTCGGACGTGTACACGATTACTTGCGGATCTCTTTGACCGACCACTGCAACTTTCGTTGCAGCTACTGCATGCCAGTGGAGGAGATGGAGTGGATGCCTCAATCGAAGTTGATGAGCGCCCAAGAAATTGTGAAGCTGGCCGAAATTTTTGTAAGTCTTGGTGTTAAAAAAATCCGACTAACTGGGGGCGAGCCCTTGGTGCGAAAGGATTTTGGCCAGATTTTGGAGGAACTCGCTCGACTTCCCGTCGAACTTACTATGACTACCAATGGAATCTTGATTCCACAGTACCTAGAAGCCCTTAAAAAAGCGGGTGTTCGCTCCATCAATGTGAGTTTGGATACCCTCCAACCCGAAAAATTCTTCAAACTTACTCGGAGAGACCAGTTTGCTCAGGTTTGGACCAATATCCTGCTGCTACTCCAAGAAGGGTTTCGCGTTAAAATCAATGCAGTAGCCATGCAGGGTCAGATCGAAGAGGAGCTGATCGACTTTGTGCGCTTGACCCGAGACCTTCCCCTACATGTTCGATTCATTGAATTCATGCCCTTTACTGGCAACCATTGGCAAGCCAAACAGGTAATCACTGCCGCCCAGATGCTGGAATGGGTTAAAAAGGACGTGGAAGTGGTCAAACTGGTGGATAAAACTCACGATACGGCCAAAAAATACCAGGTTCCGGGTTATGCCGGAACCTTTGCCTTCATCACCACCATGAGCGAGCACTTTTGCGGGAGCTGCAATCGTCTGCGACTCACTGCAGACGGAAAGATTAAAAACTGTCTCTTTGGCAAGGAGGAACTCGATTTGCTCGGTACCCTTCGTCAAGGACAGGAGGTTACTCCGCTAATTCTGCAGTCGCTCGCCAGAAAACATGCGGCCTTGGGCGGGCAGTTTAGCCAAGATTACAGCCAGGCCAACCCCAGTACCATCCAAAACCGCAGCATGATCAACATAGGAGGATAATGAAAGAATTTATTTCCGTTCAAGAAGCCAAGAAAATTCTAAAAGATCTTTCCCTTTCCAGGAAAAAAGTTCAGCTACCCCTACAAAAATCGCTAGGGTACTGGACTGCCGTTCCCATATACGCCCCCATGCAGGTGCCCTCCTTTGACAATTCGGGAATGGATGGCTATGCTATTGCTTGGGAGGATGAGGGAGAAAGTCGACTACTTGCTCAAGTGGTGCAGGCAGGTGCTTTCCCAGATTTTACGCTAGAAAAGGGAACCGCCGTTCGAATTTTTACAGGAGCCCCAGTTCCCCAAGGTGCCGATACCATCGTGCAACAAGAATGGGTGCGGGTAGAAGGAGACCGTATATTTTTTGATAGCGGAAAATTAACCCAAGGAATGAACCTGCGCCGAGCAGGATCGCAGTGTGAGCAGGGGCAGTTGATTTTGCCAGAAGGCACACGCATTACCCCAGGAACGCTTGGACTCTTGGCTTCATTAGGGATTGAAGAGGTTTCCGTTTTTGCAGCGCCTCAAGTGAGTATCATTCTTACAGGCGATGAGGTCGTAGAGCTGGGGCAAGTCTTGCAGCCTGGGCAAATCTACAATGCCAATGGACCGGCTCTTCTGGGATACCTCAGTCAATTAGGGATCTTGGACGTGAAGGTGTATAAGGTGAAGGATGATTCGGCTGAAGTTATCCGCGTCATTGGAGAAGCGCTAGCCTCCGCTGATGTGTTGTTGCTTACAGGAGGGATTTCGGTAGGCGATTTTGACTTTGTCAAGGAAGGATTGGCCGAAAATGGGGTAGAAACCCTGTTTTACAAAGTCAAGCAAAAGCCAGGTAAGCCTCTTTTGGCCGGAGTGAAAGGCAGTAAGTTGGTGTTTGCCCTTCCGGGCAACCCTGCTTCGGTGCTGACTTGCTTCATGCAGTATGTCAAGCCGAGTCTAGGTCAATGGATGGGAAATCCAGCCGCTTGGGAGCAGGCAAGAAGTTACCCCTTGGCCACCAACTGGGAAAAGCAGGCGAAGTTGACCGTATTTCTTAAAGCGCGTCTGGTAGCCGGACAGGTGGAAGTCTTGCTTGGCCAAGAATCCTTCAACCTGCTTTCTTTTGGATCGGCAGATGGCTTGGTAGAAGTAGGGGAGCAACTTTTTGAAGTGGAGGCCGGTACAGCTTTACCTTTTTATCCATGGATTTAGGAGGGGTAAACTGGGAATTTTTACTGTATGCCTTGATGCCCTTTGCGGCATTTATGTATGCAGCAGTAGGACATGGGGGAGCGAGTAGCTACCTGATGATTTTGGCCCTGCTGGGTTTTGCTCCACAGGAAATCCGTCCTTCCGCCTTGATTTTGAATGTATTTGTATCCTTGATTTCCTTTTTGAACTACCGCAAATCGGTGGAATTTCCCAGCCGACTATTTCTGACTTTGGTGCTCTTTTCTGTGCCTGCGGCATACCTTGGCGGGCGGATTTTATTGGATGCGACGATTTACAAACAAGTGCTTGGGGTATTGCTACTTTTTCCAGTGCTTAAATTTGCAGGACTGTTTCCGGTCTCCGCACAACCCAAATTCACCCAGCAGCCCTGGATGGTAGCTATCCTCGGAGGAAGTATTGGCTTGCTTTCCGGGATGATTGGGATTGGTGGAGGGATTATTCTTTCGCCCATTCTGCTCCTATTGGGTTGGACGGGAGTGAAGGAAACTGCAGCAGTGAGTGCGCTTTTTATTTTTGTGAATTCGATTGCTGGTTTTTTAGGTGCTTCCGTGTTTCAGGTGGAGCTGAGTCCCCAACTCTGGATGCTACTTCCACTTACCGTGGCCGGCGGTGCATTGGGAGCCTATTTCGGAGCTAAAAAATGGACGCCCAAATTCCTGACCTATCTCTTGGCTTTTGTATTGGCCTTTGCAGCGGTGAAGTTGATTTTTGGGTAGGATATTACACACTAAGTATTGCACCGTCCGCCGCTGGGGACTCCCCATCAGTAGTTGTGATTGTCTACCCATGGTTAAAACCATGGGTTAGGTATGAGTCGTCCGCTACGGCGGACTGGGCTGTGAATTGTTATCAGAGTATGTTTTCCTTATTCTAGTTCTCGATTGCACCGTCCGCCGCTGGGGACTCCCCATCAGTAGTTGTGATTGTCTACCCATGGTTAAAACCATGGGTAAAGAATGAGTCGTCCGCTACGGCGGACTTAGAAGTGGATGATGGAAGTTATTGGTTTTATCTCCCATCAATTGTATTGCCATTCTTATAAGTCCGCAGCCGCGGACGAGCTAATCCTAACCCGCCAATTCATTGGCGGGGATGGAACTTAACTGTGTGCTGGCAAATGCTGTAGGCATGACCGAAATGTACCCTACGCTGCTGGAGACTCTCTGGCATCTTCAGTTATGATTGTCTTCCCATAGTTAAAACCAGGGGTTAATGATATGTATTGCTATGTGCTGTAGGTAGGTTCTAATCCTAACAGCCATTTTAATGACTGAGTTACCCAACAATATCTTAGAATCTCCTATATTTAGTTTCAAATAAACTCCCACCGATGCCAGATCGAATTCACCTCAAAGCCTTTGGAATGCTCGCTGAAAAGATGGGCACCGATTCTCTTGAAATTGAGAATCCGGGTTCCTCGGAGGTGCTGAAGCAGCAGCTGCTCGCACAATTTCCTGAGCTGAAGGGTATGACCTTTCGGATGGCGCTGGACCGCAAACTCCTGCAAGTAGATACTGACATTTCCCAAGGGCAGGAGATTGCCCTACTTCCCCCTTTTTCTGGAGGCTAACCCATGGATAGATTTGAAAGACAAGTGATTCTTCCAGGCTTTGGACCAGAAGGTCAAGCCAAACTAAAACATGCCTCGGTCCTTGTGATCGGAGCAGGTGGGTTGGGTTGCCCTGCCTTATTGTACCTCGCTGCTGCGGGCGTCGGGAGAATTTGTGTGGTGGATGGGGATGTTATAGCCCTCTCCAACTTGAACCGCCAAGTGCTTTTTGGACAGCAGGACCTGGGGAAAAATAAGGCCCAAACAGCCGTGCGCTACTTTCAAGAAAAGTACAACGACATTCAGTGGAAGGCGATACCTGAATTTATTACGGTTGAAAATGCCCAAGAACTCATCTTCCACTACGATGTGGTGGTCGACGGCAGCGACAATTTCCCTACCCGCTACCTGGTCAACGATGCCTGTGTGCTATTGAAAAAGCCGCTGGTATTCGGTGCCATTCACCAGCACGAAGGACAAGTATCGGTTTTTAATCAAGGTCCTGGTTCCTGCAATTACCGAGACCTGTATCCGAACCCACCTGCTGCCAACGAGATTCCCAACTGTGCAGAAACCGGCGTATTGGGTGTGGTCCCGGGTATTATCGGAAGCTTGATGGCCCTAGAAGTCATCAAGGTGCTAACTGGTTTGGGTAAACCACTCACAAATCGAGTCTTGTATTTCAATAGCTTAAGCTCCCAAACCTACGAAGTGGAAATTCAGCCCAGCGCAGCTTCTGCAGTACCCACTTCTTGGTCAGACTTTGAGCAACGCAATTACGAGTTGGCCTCCGAGGGGATTGCCCAGCTCAGTTGGAACGAGGCCATGAAGCTCATGGGGCATGAAGTGGCTTTTGTAGATGTGCGCGAACCTGGTGAAATGCCTCCTCTAGAATGTACAGGTTTGGTGAAAGTGCCCTATTCTATCCTTGCAAGCCAGCTGGATCAATTTGAGGAGGCAGAAGAGATTCTTTGCTTTTGTCAAAGTGGAGTTAGGAGCCAAAAAGCGGCGCAGCTCCTGCAGGAAACCTATCCAGACAAAAAAATATTCTCCATTCGTGGAGGCATCCAAGCGCTGAAATCCTAAGTACCATGGAAAAAGAACGCAAACCCAAAAACATTTTCGTTCAAGGACCTATCTCCCCGGAGAAGATCGCCCAGTCCATCGCCAATCATGCCACCAAAACAGATATTGGTGGGCATTCCATCTTTTTGGGCCAAATCCGAGCCGACGAAAAGCCTGAAGGGAAGGTCCTAGCCATAGCCTACACGGCCTATGAAGACATGGCCTTAGAAAAGGCCTTCGAGATTAGAGAAGAAATTTTCGCCAAGTACCCATTGACCTGTATGCATATCTACCATAGCCTCGGGGAAATCAAGGTGGGTGAAATCTGCCTATTCGTGTTTACTTCTTCCAAGCACCGGAAAGCAGCCATGCAGGCCTGCGACGAGTTGGTGGAGCGCATCAAAGCGGAACTTCCGATCTGGGGTAAAGAAATCTTGGAGGCTGGTGACAGCGTTTGGAAGGTAAATACCTGATTTGACAGGAATTTATTGGCTTCGTAAAAAAGTCTTGAACTCTTCCGTGTTGAAGTTGCTCATCCCTTGCTGGTAAAAGACGATTTTTCCTTCCTTGTTGACCACAAGGGTGGTGGGGATGGATTCGCTTTGCAAACTGTTATTCAAGCCGTAACTCGCATGCACTACCGGAAAGGTCCAACTTTTCCCTTCCATAAATTCCTGACTTTTTTGTTTGTTTTGGTCTAATCCAATCATCAAAAACTCGAGATCAGGCGTATCCTTAACTGCATCGTAGAGATCGGAAATATGGGGCATCTCTGCGCGGCAAGGACCACACCAAGAAGCCCATAGGTTAATGAATACGGTTTTGCCTCGGTAGGATTGCAGATCGATAGTATTTCCTTTAAAATCAGTAAACTGCCCGCGGTAGTCAAATTTTTGGTCGGAGAGATCAGGCACCTCGATGCTGGGCTTCATCAAACCTGTGGCGAGTAAGACAGATTGCAAGGCCCCTTGAATGACAGGGATTAGGCCGGTAAAGTATAAAAATGCAAAAACAGCCAAAATTGCTCCCCAAGACTTCACTTCCTTTTTCCAATCCATTTTCTTTACTGCAGCAGGTCCCCTGCGCTGGGATAGGTATTCTTTTGTTTTTAATTAGCCTCTTTTTTTATCAACCCTAGTACTCAGACGACAGACGGCAACCGAAAATCTCAGATTCAAATCGATGGATAACTACAATTGGCTGTGGACAGTCAACCGTAAACAGTTGACCACAAACTAAACCATAAAATTACCTCCAGAAAATCAGAATCTTAGTGACCAAAGGCACATTTTAGCTGGTTCTCTTCACCTACCGCTGTATCTTGTGCCTTTTCTGATCCCCTTTTCTTTTCACCATGAATTACGACAGTAAGATTGCCTCCGAATTGGGCGTTAGGCCCCAACAAGTTAGCGCTACGGTAGCCCTGCTCGAAGAGGGTGCCACAGTGCCCTTTATCTCTCGCTACCGCAAGGAAGCCACGGGAACCTTGGACGAGGTGCAAGTAGCTGCCATTCGGGATCGACTGGAGCAACTGAAGGAATTGGATAAGCGTCGGGAGGCGATCCTCAAGTCGATTGAGGAGCAAGGGAAGTTGACGCCCGAACTGAAAAAATCAATAGACCAAGCCGAAACGATGGCTAGGCTAGAGGATATTTACCTGCCCTACAAACCCAAGCGCAAAACCAAGGCCTCGGTGGCCAAGGAAAAAGGCTTGGAGCCGCTTGCAGTGCTGGTATTTGAGCAACAGCTAGCCCAAGTGCAGCAGGAAGCCGCCAACTACCTCGATCCGGAAAAAGAGGTAAACTCCATCGAAGAGGCCCTGCAAGGTGCTCGGGACATTATCGCGGAGTGGATCAGTGAAAATGCCAATGTTCGTGGTAAAATGCGCACCCTTTTTTTGCAGGAGGGAGTGTTTGCCTCTCGAGTGATCAATGGAAAAGAGGCGGAAGCAGCCAAGTACAAGGATTACTTTGACTGGTCCGAACCTATAAAAAATGCGCCATCGCATCGGGTGCTAGCCATGCGCAGAGGAGAAAAGGAAGGATTCCTATTGCTCGATGCCCTTCCGGAAGAAATCGCCTCTGTCTCTATCCTTGAAAAAGAAATACTTAAGCCTGGTAGTAGCGGGGCTATCGAACAGGTGAAACTGGCCATCAAAGACGCGTACAAGCGCCTGCTCAAACCCAGTATCGAAACGGAAATCCGACTACAAACGAAAAAGAAAGCTGACGAAGAAGCGATCCGCGTATTTGCTGAAAATTTGCGGCAGCTACTTCTCGGCGCTCCCCTAGGGGAAAAAGTGGTGATGGCCATCGATCCAGGTTTCCGTACCGGTTGTAAACTGGTTTGCCTGGGCGCGCAGGGACAACTCCTGCATTACGAAAACATTTATCCGCACGAGCCACAGCGACAAACTGCCGCTGCAGGTCAAAGCATCCGAACCTTGGTGGAGAAATTTGCCGTGGAAGCCATTGCTGTGGGTAACGGCACTGCCGGACGTGAAACAGAAGCTTTTGTGAAAAGCCTGGGACTGAGCAAGTCGGTGCAGGTCGTGCTGGTCAATGAATCGGGGGCGTCGATTTACTCGGCCTCTGAGGTGGCTCGAAACGAGTTTCCAGACCTGGACCTCACTGTGAGAGGTGCAGTATCCATCGGCAGGAGATTGATGGATCCCTTGGCGGAGTTGGTGAAAATCGACCCCAAATCCATCGGGGTAGGGCAGTACCAACACGATGTGGACCAGCAAGCCTTGAAGAATTCCTTGGACGACACCGTGATTTCGGCCGTAAATAAGGTAGGCGTGGAGGTTAATACCGCCTCCAAAGAGTTGCTCACCTATGTGTCTGGACTAGGGCCTCAATTGGCGCAAAATATTGTGGCTTTTCGCCAGGAGTTTGGCCCCTTCAAGAGCCGTGCGCAACTCAAGAAAGTACCCCGCTTGGGAGATAAGGCTTTTGAGCAGGCTGCTGGATTTTTGAGAATCCGCCAAGCAACCCATCCCCTAGATCAATCTGCCGTGCATCCCGAGCGCTACGAACTGGTGGAGCAAATGGCCAAGGACCTCAAGACCTCGGTGCAGGACTTGATGAGTTCGGAAGCCTTGCGCAGCCAGATTATTCTCCAGAAGTATGTTTCCGAGACGGTAGGTATCCCAACCCTTCAAGATATCGTGGAGGAATTGGCCAAGCCAGGGCGAGATCCTCGCGCCAGTTTCGAAGTATTCCAATTTCAAGATGG
>JBILBQ010000101.1:0-8815 GCA_044353615.1 Algoriphagus sp.
CTCTCGCCAGCTCCACAATTACCTCGAATACGAGTAAGAATCCTACCCTTCAGCAGCATATGCTGGAGGTTTTTTTTTAACTCCCCTTGCTAGAACACCCCATTCCATGCTAATTTCCATTCAAATTTTCCATTGGTATAAAACCATTAGGGTTTTCATCATGAAGTGAGGAGCTTATCTTCCCTAAACTCAAAACCTATCCCCATGAAGAACTTCCTTAAATTTGGCCTATTCATTTTTTTAGTTGGCTTTGGGCAAGCTGCGTTTTCTCAGGATGGCACGATCTATCCACTTGAAACACCCAAAGAACCCCGAGCAATTCTTTTGGGTACCGGAACGGTGGAAAACCAACCTGCCCCAGAAACCTGGTTTAGGCAATGGGGAGATCCCATGGCTCGGAATATTTCAACGGCTACCCTCACCCCTTTTCTACCCGAACCAGGAAAAGCCAATGGAACAGCAGTACTCGTTGCTCCCGGAGGAGGATTCAGTTGGCTTTCTCTGGGAAATGAAGGTTGGGAGGTGGCGGAAGCCCTAGCCAAACAGGGAATCGCTGCCTTTGTGCTCAAGTATAGACTCTATCCTACTCCGCCAACCCTGGAAGACTTTTCTGCTTGGATGAATCGCCCACGAAATGCTCCTCCAGCTCCAGGTGCTGCACCGACAACACCTGCGCCTTCACCTCTTCAACGTGACCTTACCAATCAATTGCAAGATGCCGAGGCAGCGTATGCGCTGATGGTCAAGAATGCAAAAGAATGGGGAATAGACACCTCCAGAATTGGAATGATCGGCTTCTCTGCCGGTGCCGGGTTGACCATGCATGCCACTCTTAACTCCACAACCATGAAATTGGCATTTATCGGCCCTATCTATGGAGGAATGGGACCCGTGGAAGTGCCTAAGGATGCGCCACCCATGTTCAATGTGATCGCCACAGATGATTTTCTATTCCAAGGGCAATTTGGAATTATCCAGTCCTGGCACAAGGCAGGTCGGCCTGTGGAACTTCACTTGTATCAAAACGGAGGACACGGTTTTGGCCTCGGCAATCCCAACCGTACGAGCAACCGTTGGTTTGACGCCTTTGTCCATTGGCTGGATGTCAATATGTTTATGAGTAAAAAATAAATAGTCCTGTAAGGTAAAGGCTCAACTAAGAGCTTAAGTGAATTCATCCCTTCAGTAGAAAATGCTGGAGGGATTTTTTTGTTCGTTGCATCTAGTAGACGATGGAGTCCGTAGCCAATTTGGGGAGGGAATAGGTACTTCCTTCAAACAGAAAAGGGAAGTTGACCTTTCCGGCTGTTGCCAATTCGAGTGCGGCTGGAGTCTCGTACCCAAAGACTTTCTCCAGACTTTTGCTCGAAGAAAGTGCTTGTATTTGAGGCAAGGTTACAGCTGTTCCATTCAAATACAGCAGCTTTAAATTTTTGATTTGGCTCAATTTTCCAAGCTCCTTTCCAGATATTGTCGTGCTATTGAGCTTCAGTACGGTAAGGTTCGGCAAAGCACCAAGCTGGCCAATAATCGCGTCCGTCACCTTCGTTCTACTCAAATCCAGGTAGGCAATTCTATTCTTAAATGGGGCCAGGCGATTCCAATCCGCATCCTGAAAAGCTGGGAAATTGGTGCAGGTGATTTTCAATAATCCCGAGCCCGCCTCCACTGCTTCGGCAAACATTCCACTTGCTTTCACCGAGGTCAAAGAGTCAGCTGCAATCGCGGATAGCTCCGTCTTTGGGTAAAAAGGAATCTCATTTTTTAAGATAAACCGTTCAATCAAATTCTTGGAGATCCCTGTCTCTGACAAGGTGCCTTTTTCTTTGGCACCACTTTTAATCCAACTTTCAATCAAGGCAATTTCCTCTTTAGAGGGCTGGTTTTTTTCGGCCGGAGGCATGTGTTTTTCATTTTCCTTGGGCAAAATCAGGCGAGCAAACAGCTCGCTGTAGGCCGCGTCGCCCGCAGTAAGCACAAAGCCCTCCTCTCCTCCCTTTCTCAACCCTTCGAGGGAAGAAAGATCCAAATCTCCTTTTCGAGTTCTGGGGTTGTGGCAACTTTTACAATTTTTATTGATAATGGGCTGAATCACTTCCGCATAGAGCTGTGCATTCTCCCAATTTTCCCCAGTCAATTGTGGACCCATTTCTGGTTGAATCGCTGCTCCAAAAAGTGCTTGAAGATCTGGAGGCAGCACCTCCATAAAATAGTCTTCACCATGCGTTAAATTCCCTCCCAAGTGTCCGGTGATGCCCAATACAACTCCCAAAACAAGAGCTAAACCTCTGATTTTGGAAGTTAAAACTTCCTGTTTTTTCACAAGGAAGTACATCCCAAAGCTCCCCAAGGAGGTCACTATACCTCCGATGAGATGGGTTTGAATATCTTCCCAAGCAAAGCCTTCCCACTGGTATTGGAGAAAACCACTCCCTCCTGCTACCAAGGCAGCAATGCCCCCAATCAGAAAGGCCAACCGAATGGATGGGAGGAGTGCATTTTTTTCTTTTTGTGGAAAAAAGCAAAGCAGAATCCCGAAAATCAAAATCCCAATCGGAAGATGGACCAAAACCGGATGCATTCTCCCCAAGAAGGGTAATAAAAACTCAGTCATTGGAACCGGGATTTTAGCGCTTTCATGATCCACACATTTGCTTCCCATTGGTCAGCAAGGGGCTGATTGGTAAAGGGTACCGTTTGCATGTAAGGAGGAGGACCAAATTCTGTGGTCACGGTAAAGACATCCCCCGAATGGCTACGGATGATTTTTTCCCAAATCGCTACATGGGCCTTCACTTCATTTTCCCATTCAGGCGCAGCAGGATTAGGAACTTGTGGTCCTTCAGCGAAGCCTACTCGCGCGTGAATGTGGTCCACTGCTGGGAAGATCTCTTGAAGTAGGGGGTCGCTTTCGGTCAGTAGCCGCTCATGAACCACCATCCAATGGCTGACGTCCAGGGTGTACTTCAAGTTTGGAAACTTCCGAAGCATGGAGACCGCTTCCGGCAGGGTATAGGAAAATCGACCCCGATGTGTCTCATGCAGTACCGGTATGCCCACTTGCTTTGCATACTGATCACCCAGCGCGATGAATGCCAAATTCTGCTCCTGAGTCCAAAAGTCATTTCCCGTATGGCTGTTGACCTTCATGGGTTTCCAACTGAGAATCTCTTTTAATCCTTCTTCATACACTCGTAAAGCTTCCTCAAAAGGTAGATTCCTGTTGGTGCCGTGTAAAAAAATCACCTGGAGTTGGTGCTTTTTCAAGCCTTCTTTCAGGCTATTCTTTTTGTCTTCATTTGAGGGCATCCAGAGTTCAACCCCGTCGTATCCCGATGCTTTGGCTTTAGCCAAAAAGGCATCCATCGAAAGGGTATTCCCCCAATCTGTCTGAAAGAAAAGGATTTTTTGCTGGGCGCAAATGCGCATGGGTAGCAGGAAAAAGAGCAGCAGGATGAGGGCTTTTGGGCTCATTTAAGCTATAATTTTAGTGATTAACTCCCCATGAACATCCGTTAGTCGGAAAGGTCTTCCTTGAAACTCATGGGTAAACTTCTCGTGATCAAAGCCCATCAGGTGCAAAATGGTGGCATGGAGGTCATGAACGGAGGTGCGCTCCTCCAGTCCAGCAAAGCCAAAATCATCCGTGATGCCATAGCTTTGGCCTTTTTTCACTCCTCCGCCGGCCATCCACATCGTGAAGGCATCCACGTGGTGATCCCTTCCGAGGAATCCCATCTTCTTCCCTTCGCGGTTTTCTTGCATGGGCGTTCGACCAAATTCCCCTCCCCACACGACCAGGGTTTCTTCCAGAAGACCACGCTGTTTCAAGTCTAGCAGCAAGGCGGTCATCGGCCGGTCGATGGTTCGGCACTTGTTTCGAAGGCCCATGTCGATCGAACCGTCGTGATCGGTGCCGTGCGTATCCCATCCCCAGTCGTAGAGTTGGACTACCCGAACTCCCTTTTCGACCAGCTTTCTAGCCAACAGGCAGTTGTTTGCAAAGGATTCCTCTCCAGGTTGGGTCCCGTAAAGCTCGTGGATATGTGCCGGTTCATCGTTGATGTTCATCACCTCAGGCACCTCGATTTGCATGCGGTAAGCCATCTCGTATTGATTGATGCGCGCAAGAATTTCTGGGTCGCCAAAGTTTTCAAAATCCTCCTGGTTGGATTGGTTGATTGCCGTGACGACATGCTTTTTGAGTTCACGGGACATCCCATGTGGATCCTCAAGGTAGAGCACTGGGTCGCCTTTGGAGCGGCATTGCACGCCTTGGTAGACGGAAGGTAAAAATCCCGAACCCCAAACACTTTTTCCAGCATCTGGAGTCTTCCCTCCGGAGGTCAAGACCACAAAGCCAGGCAAATTTTGATTTTCAGTTCCTAGGCCATACGTTACCCAGCTCCCCAAACTTGGACGACCTAATCTAGGCGAACCCGTTTGCATAAATAGCTGTGCCGGTCCATGGTTAAACTGGTCGGTGTGCATGGCTTTTAGGAAGGCTACCTCATCGGCCATTTTGGAAAAATGAGGAAGGTAGTCAGATATCCATGCCCCGCTTTCCCCGTGTTGGGAGAATTTAGCCTGTGGGCCCAGCATTTTGGGTACGCCGCGAATAAAAGCAAACTTCCGACCTTCGAGCAAGCTGCCAGGACAGTCTTGATCGTGGTACTTGGCGAGTTCGGGTTTGAAGTCGAAAAGCTCCAACTGCGAAGGTGCCCCTGCCATGTGGAGGTAAATGATGGATTTGGCTTTGCCTAAAAAGGGAGGAGGAAGTGGAGCTAAGGGATTCAAATCTCGGTCACTGAGATTGAGGCCGCCGTTGAGCGTTCCATTTTTGCCAAGGTCACAACCGAAAAGTAAGGGAGCCATGGCTAGTCCACCCATCTTGCTCACGCAATCGAGGAGAAAGTGCCTTCTCGTCTGAGTTTGCAACTTTTGGTTGACCAATTCATTCAATAGCTTATCCAAAGACATGGGCTCAGGGCTTGGTTAAAAATTCGTCTAAATTCATCATTGCATTGGTAGTTACTGCCAAAGCAGCTAATCCAGCATCTGCCCCTTGGAAGAAAGCAGCTCTTGCTTTTGGGTCCTTTTCAAATTCCAATTTGGCAGTTGCAAACAGCTGCATCATGCTTTTTTTCTTGCTGTCAGAAATCGGCAAAAGCAGCAGCTGTTGGTACACTTTTTTGATTGCAACCTCTGGATTCTTTCCAGATTCCACCCAGACTTTTTGACTCAAGGATTTTGCCGCATCCAAATACACGGGGTCATTCAAGGTGGCCAAAGCTTGCAGCGGGGTATTGGTCACCAGGCGCTTGCTCAGACAAACCTCCCTGCTTCCTGCGTCAAAAGAGATGAAGGAAGGGTAAGGGCTCGTTCGCTTGAGGAAGGTGTACACACTTCTGCGGTACTTGTCCTCGCCCTCACTTTCATTCCAAGATTCACCGTTGTACACCGTCTGCCAGATGCCTTCGGGCTGAGCAGGCATGACGGGTTTGCCATACATTTTTGGGCTGAGTAGTCCGCTACTGGCCAAGGCTTGGTCACGGATTTGTTCGGCAGAAAGTCGGAATCGCGGCCCTCTCGCATACCACTGGTTCTTCGGGTCATTTTGGAAAGCCGCTGTGCTGATCGTGGCAGATTGCTGATAGGTATCGGAAGTGACGATCTCTCGGATGAGTGATTTGATACTCCAATCGTAGTCCTGAACCGTTTTCCAGGCCAAATAATCCAGCAGCTTAGGATGGGTTGGCGGCTCCGACTGGGTGCCCATGTCCTCCAAAGTAGCCGTCAAACCACGACCAAAAAGTTGATCCCAAACCCGGTTGACTAGGGTCCTAGCGGTGAGTGGATTTTCCGGAGCCGTGAGCCAGTAAGCAAAGCCCAAGCGGTTGGCGGGCCATTCTTTTTTCCAGGTGCCCAGTTCCTTCGGGGTTTGGGCATTCACCTTTTCTCCCGGAATCATCCAATTGCCCCGCTCAAAGACAAAGGTGGGTCGGGCCATGTAATCTGGATTTTCGATGAGAATCGGAAGCCGGGTACCTCTCACCTGAAGCAGGTCATCCCAGGATTTTTTTACTGCAGTAAAGCCCGGCTTCTCTTTTCCTTTGAGCGTTGGAACGAAAGCAAACCAAACGATAGATGAGGTGTTTTGCTGAGCTGCAGCTCTTGAATTTTGGGCTTCGATGTACAAATTGACTTTGCCTTGCACCGGCTTGAATGGGATTTCCCGGGTTACTTCCCCTTCAGTTTTATTGATCACAAAGCTGGCAAGAACTTCTCCTCCCGGGCCCTCTTTTCGGATGGTCATTTTGGTGCCGTCTACACCTGACCAGTAGTTGAGAAGCAGCTGGTCTGAGCCCTGGGTATCGATGTTTTTATAGACTGCAGATCCTCCTGGCCACAAACCCAGCCATTTGGTATCGATCAGTTCGGACTTTTGAAAGTCTGTAGCGAGGTGAGCGGCATACTTGGGCTCGTAAAATTTCAGGAAATCTGCCCGTTGCTTGGCGACCAATTTTCCCTCATTGCCAGCAGCCCAATTTACAATCTGCTCTATTTTTGCCTGATCCTCCGCTTCGTAAAAACGGAGTTTGGGCTCCTCATCATGGGTATCTTCGTCTCTCGTATTGTTGAAAAAGGCAAAAGACTGGTAATATTCTTCCTGCCTGATCGGGTCGTAAGGATGGCTATGACATTGCACACAGGCCATCGTCGTACTTTGCCAAACTTCAAAGGTGGTGTTGACTCGATCTAGAACAGCGGCCACACGGAATTCCTCATCTTCAGTCCCACCCTCGTCGTTGTTCATCGTGTTGCGGTGAAAAGCCGTGGCCGTCAGTTGCTCTTGGGTAGGGTTGGGCAGCAGGTCGCCTGCCAGCTGCTCGATGGTAAATTCATCGTAGGGCTTGTCGGAATTTAAGGAACGAATCACCCAATCCCGATAGGGCCAAAACGTGCGGGAGACGTCCCGTTCATAGCCTTTGGTATCGGCATAGCGTGCGAGGTCAAGCCACCAGGTAGCCCATTTTTCGCCATAGGCTTCGGAATCGAGTAGCTTATCGACGGCTTGTTCGTAGGTTATTTTTCCGGCCGAAAAGTCCCTGACTAGGGTTTGGGATGGGGGCAATCCGGTAATGTCCAAAGCAACTCGGCGGAGAAGCCGTAGTGGATTTTCTCGGGGAGCAGGACTTAGACCTTGAGCGGTGAGTTGCTCCTGCACAAAAAAATCGATTGCTGCAGGTGAATTGCTGGTGCTGCCTCCCAAGCCTGCGGTGGTCAAGTTGCTCGGAAGCTGAGGTGCTTTTACGGGTTCATAGGCCCAATGCTTTCCCCATTTGGCTCCTTGGTCAATCCAGTTCTTGAGGAGCTCAATCTCTTCTTCTGAGAGTTGAGCCCGCTGGTAGGGCATCCGCATCTCGGGATCGGCATGGGTGAGGCGCTTGATCAGCTCACTTGAAGAAGCACTGCCTGGAACGATTGCTGGGTGACCTGATTCAGTGGGTGCCAGGGCGTCCTCTTCAAAAAGGAGGCTGAATCCCCCATTTTTTTTCACGCCTCCATGACAGGAGATGCAGTGTTTGTTGAGAATGGGTTTGATATCGGTACTAAAATCCACCTCTTTTTCTGGGCCGAAAAAGATGAACCCGATGAGGGTAAGCCCTATCAAGACAGAAAAAAGTAACGCGAGGCGGTTGGTGAACATTTTTCAAAATGGAATGATGAAAATTATCCAATTTCAAAATAGAATACAAGCATTCTGGTGGGAGGGATTACCCATGGTTAAAACCATGGGTAAAATATGAGCCGTCCGCTATGCGGACTGGGAAGTGGTTAGATTGATAGTAATCAAGAAAATTGTTTTGTCTATATTGAGTTAGCATTTGTTTAAGTGCTGTAAGCACGACTCAACCGTATCCAGCCAATTCATTGGCTGGCAGGCTGGGTGGGTGGGTGGGCTGGTAGGCTAGGCGGAGCAAAGAAGATAGCAAAAGACAAGTCACCGAGTGCCCTAGGCACGGTCCAAATTTTTAAACTTTTTTTTAACCTTTTAACTTTTTTAACACCATGGCTAACACCTATTCCAAAGTTTATTGTCAAACAGTTTTTGCGGTTAAATACCGGAAAGCAATGATTCACGATGAATTAAAGCAAAAACTTTTCCCCGTGATTGGCAACCTAATTAATGAAGCCGGAGCCCAAGTGATCTTGGTGAATGGGGTTGAGGATCATGTCCATTGTTTATTCAGGATATTTCCAAAAAATTCGATTTCTGAAATCATGAAGGTAGCGAAGGGTAAATCTTCTAAATGGGTAAATGAGTCCGGATTGTTGGCACATCGATTTGAGTGGCAGTCGGGATTTGGAGCTTTTTCCTACAGCGAGTCGGATCTCTACAAAGTAGTCAAGTACATTAAGAATCAAGAGATCCATCACCGAAAAGTCAATTTCAGGGAAGAGTACCTGAAGCTGTTGATTGATTATAAAGTTGATTTTTCTCCAGAGTATCTTTTTGAGGATTTGGTGTGATCCCTCCCATGGATAAATCCATGGGGTATATGTGAGTCGTCCGCTAGGCGGACTGGGAAGTGGGCAGTTTGAGTGCTGTAAGCACGACTCAACCCTATCCAGCCAATTCATTGGCTGGGTGGCTGGGCGGGGTGGCTGGGTGGTTGGCTGGGCGAGGCGGAGCGGGGCAGGGCTAGCGCTAAGGGACCCCAAAAAAAACCCCTTAGGAGAATAACCATTTTTCCTTACTTTAGCCTCGTATGGACAGCAACTCATCCACCCTCAACCGAAGTTTGGGCCT
>JBILBQ010000188.1:0-2549 GCA_044353615.1 Algoriphagus sp.
CTGTGGATTTGATCCAGAAGGCATTGCCAATGCAGTAAAGGCCTTCGCTGAGCAGGAACAAACTGCCTAAATTCAGCCCAATCATGTTGCATTTTTTTGAAAAAGGACAAGGCCCTGCGCTCCTGTTCCTTCATGGCTTTTGTGAAACGGGGGAGATGTGGCGACACTTGGCCGATTCCTTATCTACCCAATACCGCGTACTCTGTCCGGACTTACCTGGATTTGGATCTTCCACAATTACCCATCCCATCACTTGCCTCGAAGATGTCGCCGAGCAGCTAGAGGAATGGATGGATGCACTTCAGATTCAACATCCCATCGTTCTTGGCCATTCTTTGGGAGGCTATGTGGCCTTGGCATTACTCGAGCGCATGGGAGATCGCATCCAAGCCATTGGCCTGCTTCATTCCACTGCCTATGCAGATGACTTGGAAAAAAAGGAGATGCGCAACCGGGTTCTTGTCTTTTTGAATAAACACGGGGCTGCCAAATTTGTGAGTTCATTTGTTCCGCAGCTGTTCCCAGAGCATCGACGCGAAGAGTTGGCAGATGCGATGGCCCATGCCATTGAAGATGGGCAGCGCTCCAGTCTAGAAGGCTTACTTGCCTACACGGTAGCGATGCGAGATCGGCAAGATCGGATAGCAATCCTACAGCAGTTTGCTGGGCCGAAGTTGCTGCTGGCAGGGACTTTAGATGGAGCAGTCAAAATTGAATCCAGCCGTGCCCAGCAACATGCTTTTACCCACTACATCGAATTGGAAGGTGTGGGACATCTGGGAATGGTGGAGGAAAAAGAAAAGACCTTAGCGGTGGTTGAGGATTTCGTTCGCGAGGCGCTTAACTAGTTCTGGTTTTTTCGAGTAGGCCCATCAAGGCCTCCAGGTAGCGCTGGTCCACTGCATCAAAATCATCCAACTGATCACTATCCACATCCAAGACTAGGAATACCTCACCGTCCTGGAATACTGGCACTACAATTTCCGATTTGGAAGCAGAGCTGCAGGCAATGTGACCTGGAAAAGCCTCCACATCGGGTACCAACTGGGTTTTCTTTTCTTTCCAAGCAGTTCCACAGACCCCTCTTCCATAGGCAATTCGGGTGCAGGCAATGGGCCCTTGAAAGGGACCGAGCACCAGCTCCTGTCCTTGCACTACATAAAATCCCACCCAAAAAAAGCCAAAGGCTTCCCGCAGCGCAGCGGCGATATTCGCTAGGTTGGCCACCAAATCCTGCTCGCCAGTGATTAGGGCCTCCACCTGTGGGAGTAGCGCTTGGTAAATTTCTTCTTTGGTTCCGGATTGTGGAAGGAATAGGGTTTCAGCCATGGTAGTAAACGTCTAGTTGATCTTCTCCTACCGCATAGGATTCGGCAGGAACTTGAGTAAATGTGGGCGCGGCTATTCCGCGGCCAAAAGTTGTTGGGGAAGTAAATACGCGGGCTTCGTCCCAAAGGCCTGCTGCCAAAAACTGCTGCAAAACTTGACTCCCGCCCTCAATCAGTACGCTCTGAATGTTGCGGGCCTGTAGATCTGCCAACAAGGCCTTTAGGGAAAGCTCGGGGAGCTTCGCCCATTCCAAGTTGGGAAGGATTTCGTTTTTTAGCGTATTGTAGCAAAGTGTTGGAATTTGCTGGTCAAATAGGTGCAGGTGGGTAGGTAGTTCCAACTTGGAATCCAATACCACCCGAATCGGATCGGCTCCAGTCCAGTCACGCACATTGAGACGAGGATTGTCGTGGAGGGCAGTATTTTTTCCTACTAGGATAGCCTGCTCTTCTCCACGCCATTGGTGCACCAATTGCCTACTTTGGGTACCACTGATCCACTTTGAGTCATTATTTTCTCGTGCGAGAAAGCCATCCTGAGTTTGCGCCCACTTGAGGATGAGGTAGGGGCGGTGTTTTTCCTGCTGACAAAAAAAGCGCCTGTTTTGCCATCTCGCTTCTTGCTCTAGCAGGCCGACGGTAACCTCGACCCCTGCATCTTGCAAGAGTTGTACGCCCTTGCCAGCTACGAGTGGGTTGGGGTCTAAGGTGGCCACGACCACTGATTTGATTCCTTTTTCTACCAATAAATTCGCACAAGGGGGAGTTTTTCCCCAGTGGGAACAGGGCTCCAAAGTCACATACACAGTGGAATCGGGAAGGAGGGCCGGGTTGATTACCGAGGCAATTGCATGAACTTCTGCATGTGGCCCACCATACTGTTGATGGTAGCCTTCCCCAATGATTTTTCCTTCGTGCACGATCACACAGCCGACCAAGGGATTGGGACGTACGGTTCCTTTTCCGAGTTCGGCGAGCTCCAATGCACGTTGCATGAAAATTCTGGGATTCATGGTTTCAAATTTAGATCAATTCTTGTCATTCCTCGCAATTACCAGTTCACCTTGCCCATTTTAAAGGACATCTAAAAAATTTGCGCCTTGCTGGAGGATTCTTTGTGACAAGGGCATGAAATTTCTAATGCTAGCTGTACTTTTGTGTATGATGAATTGGGAGAACTTACTCGCCTTTGGGCGTTTTGGAGAGCAAGGAAAAACGACT
>JBILBQ010000189.1:0-2523 GCA_044353615.1 Algoriphagus sp.
TTCTTCATGACTTTTAAAGCCATTTGCTCTGATATAGACGGCACACTCCTCAACTCAGAGCGCTCGCTTTCCCCAAACCTGATCTCCATTGTCTCTTCCATCTCCCCAGAGATCCCATTTTTTCTTGCAAGCGCTCGCATGCCTGCTGCCATGCGCCACCTACTTCATGATCTGAATCGCCCCAAGGAACCCCTTATCGCCTACAACGGTGCATTAGTCTTGGATGCGGAAGGAAAAGAACTCGAATCCATCCCCATTCCTATCCACTTGGTAGAAGAGATTGTCCTCCTAGCCAATGAACATTCACTTCATTTGAGCCTTCTTTATGGAGAGGAGTGGCATACTCCAAAGGAAGATTATTTTGCGCTCCGTGAAATTGAAAACACAAAAGTTGTTCCCTCCTGGACAGACCCCTTGCTAGTCATTGAACGTTGGAAAGCGGACAATCATGGCGCACACAAGGTGATGTGCATGGGAGATGCTGCAAAAATCGATACGCTCTACCAAACCCTAAATCAAAGGCTGGGGACGGAATTGCACCTCTACCGATCCAAGGATACCTATCTGGAAATTGCGCCGAAACCGATCTCCAAAGCCACAGGCTTGAAAAAAATTCTAGAGCAAGGCTATGCCATCGAGATGAACGAAGTAGTGGCCTTCGGCGATGGCTACAACGACATCGACCTACTTCAGCAAGTGGGCTGGGGCGTGGCAGTAGAAAATGCATTCCCAGAAGTAAAGGCAGTGGCCAATGAGATCACCAAGCACCACAAGGAAGATGGCGTTGCAAGCACCTTGGCCCGAATTTTCCTAGACAAAAGATAAGTATCAAGTAGCTAGTATCCTGTCTGCCGACAGGCAGGCAAGTAGACTGCCTAACGCAGTCAGGCAAGACGAAAAAAAATTCTAGTCCTAATACGAATCCCTACTTGGTACTTGGTACTTGGTACACTACCCAAAGCTTTATCCCCACAGAAAAATTGTTGCAATCCCCTTATTCAATCCCCTTATCCCGCATTTTGACAAACTCATCAAATCGTCGGAAAATGGCTACCGTAAATCCGCACAACATTACAATCGTTCCAATCCAAAGCACATTGATGTAAGGCTTGACAATAGCCTTCATAACCACATAGTCTTTCTGGTACTGATTGACCTTGAAGACAAACTTATTTTGGTCTGGAAGAATGTTTTCCATGCTGATTTTAATCCCCAATTCAGAATCAACCACAGGAAGTTTACCAACCTGATTGTCACGAATGATAAAGGTAGGCTCGAGCAATTTTTCAACATCGTAATCCAACACCCGAATTTTAGCCTTCACTGCCACATCTCCCTCTTTCAAAGTGTAGCCATCGATTTCTTTGAGCACTTCTGCCCCATCAAAATAGGCCACAAAGTCGGACACATGAAATTGCTCCCCAGGAGCCACCTCATAGGTTTCATCTTCCTTCCACTCTGGATCTGCGAAATCATTCATCGCAGCCACATAGGTGTACAAATCCTTGTTCAGGTAAATTTTGGAATCTGGAGATGAAATCAAACCTCCCATCCCTTCGTTAAACTGGGACATGGGCGAAAGCGAAAACTGCAAAGCCTCGTTCTGTAGGTAATCAATTTTGAAGTAGTCGTTCTCCTCCAAAACCAGCATTACCGTATCCCCTTTTTTGAAGTAGGTTTTGTAATCTTCCAATGCTATCGCTTCATTGACCTCTCCCGTAGCAGCCAAAATTTTGGCCGGCACGTATTCGGGAATCCCAACTGCTTTCTTTTGTCTGCCACGGTAGATCACCGTGTAGTCCTTCATTTGAGTTGGCTTGTTGATCCAAAGCAAGACGTGCTCCTTGTTCATTTCATCCTCCCAACTGTTGCTGTAGGTTAGTCCAGACATGTTCATGGAGATGACCTCCGAATAGCCAGAGCTAAACATGATGCCGATCAAAATCATCCCCAAGCCAATGTGCGCAAGGGATCCTCCCGCTAGCTTGAAGGTCGACTTTTTCAGTAGCTTGACTAAAATAAATGCATTGGCTACGATGGTAAACATCCCCGTCAATACAATAATGATGTATTTCCAATCGTACACCTTCGCCAAAACAATCACAGCTGTGGAAAGGATGATCGAGACCACATACGGGACCACTAGGGATTCACCCAGGGTTTTTCGATCGATTTTTTGCCACCAGAAAAACTGCCCCACGGAAGTCAATAAGGCCAACACCACGGCAAACCACAGTTGGAATTTTGTGTAAAAACCTATCTGATCTGCAGGTGGAGCCATGTTGGAGATCCCTCCAAAGCTTTCTACCAAGGCATTCCAAGCAGGAATCGAGGTCGGCAAAATCACTTGAAAGGACATCAATCCTAGCGTCATCGCGCCTAAGAAAATCCAAAACTCACGGGAATAAACCGATGCCTCTCGTTCGGATGTAGGCAAATGCTTCCAAGCTCGCGCAGCAAGGAAAATGGCCACCACCATAAAAAATAGCAAGTAGATCAAGAGCTGTCCAGAGAGACCCAAAT
>JBILBQ010000190.1:0-2510 GCA_044353615.1 Algoriphagus sp.
ACTCCTGTGAGTGTCATCAGGTACTTGTCTTGTTCGGGATCAATTACATCGAGGATTACCTGAAGCAAGGCATACTTAGTCGTAGTTACCTGGGGTCTGGAATTTCCCATCATGGGATTAAACAGCCAAGGATTGTACATGCGCATGCCCCAAAAAGAATAGGGATTCATGTTATTCACGCTTTCCCGCTGTCGCAAATCTTCATTAGAGTGGTAGCGGATCACCAAATCTGGCTTTTTGGCATCGTAGACAAGGCCAGAAGCAATTAATTGAGCTTCCAATTCAACCTGCACCTGTTTATCCAGATCGGAGTCCGAAAAACCTTGGATTCCCAGTTCCTTATTGACCAATACAAAGCTGGTATATGTTTTTTGGAACGGGATTTCTTTATTTTCCACAAAAACCTCTATCGTATTGCAAGCAGAAAGAAGCACAATGAAGCAGAGGCAAAAAATAGGAGAAAATTTTGACCGGTGTAGGGTTAGATTTCTTTCTTTTGACGGCATGTGGTGAAGTTAATTTATCTTTTTCACGAAAAAAATACGGGTATTCCAAAGAATGTGTTTTTGGCTACCGCTACTAATGTTATTTTTGACAAATTGTACCCATGAGCAGACCTGATTTTGACGATATCTATATGGAATTGGCGGTAAATCTCGCCAAGAGATCACACTGCATCAAAAAGCATGTGGGAGCGGTATTGACAAAAGATACGCGGATTATTTCCATTGGTTACAATGGTCCTCCTGCAGGCACGCACAACTGCGATGTGGAATTCCCGAGTGAAGGCTGTGCGCGTGACTCCAAAGGAAGCTGTTCCTTGGCCTTGCATGCCGAACAAAATGCAATCTTGTATGCCGTGAAGAACAATACTTCCGTTGAGGGATCTACGCTATATGTGACTTTGTCTCCCTGCCTAGCTTGTGCACGGATTATCTTTTCGATGGGGATTTCGAAAGTCGTTTACCTCTTCTCTTATGCTGAATACAAGGGGATTGGCTCGGATGAAGGAGTAGATTTTTTGGCAAAATTTGGGGTAAAAGTGCAGCGCTACTCCAAAAAATTGGAAGTAAGTGATCTGTTGATCTAGATAAAATTAACCTCTGCCTGGAGTTGAATCCCAAATTTCTCCATTACAGAAGCTTGAACTTGTTCCGATAGGCTTTTGATTTCCTCCCCAGTTCCTTCTCCATAGTTGACCAATACCAGTGCTTGCTTGGCATGAACTCCTACTTCACCTATGCGTTTGCCTTTCCAGCCTGCTTGTTCGATAAGCCAGCCTGCCGCTACTTTTACACCTTCTGAACTTGGATATCCTGGAAGGGTGGGGTTTTGTGCTTTTAATTGCTCAAATTGACAATTCGGGATGGTAGGGTTTTTGAAAAATGAACCCGCATTTCCAATTTCTTTGGGATCTGGAAGTTTGGATTGACGAATTTGAATCACTGCATCGCTCACTTCACGAAGTGTAGGGTGTTGCACTCCATTGGCTTGAAGCACTTCTTGAATTGCACCGTAATCCAAACGGAACGCAGGTGTTTTGGATAAGCGAAAGGTCACGGAGGTAATTACATATTGATTTTTGAGGGATTGCTTGAATACGCTTTCTCTGTAGCCAAACTGGCAAGCTTCTGCATCAAACGAATAGATTTCTAAAGTATCCCGATGCATGGCTTGAAGGCTGTGAAATACATCTTTGATTTCCACTCCGTAGGCCCCGATATTTTGCATGGGTGATGCACCAACTGTTCCGGGAATTAAGGAAAGGTTTTCTAATCCAGCCCAGTTTTGGGCAATGCAATGCAAGACCAATTCATGCCAAACTTCACCTGCACCTACTTCAACCCACAGGTGATTCTCATCTTCTTTTACGACCTGTATCCCTTTGATTTCTAGTTTGATGACTAGACCTTCAACATCCTGTGTAAGTAATATATTGCTTCCTCCACCCAGGATTAAGACAGGGGATTCTTTTTCTTTTGCAGCAATTAACGCCGATTTTAACTCGGTTAAAGTACTAGCCCTTGTGAAAAATTTTGCCTTTTTGTCAATTCCAAAGGTGGTAAAGGGTTTCAAAGAAATGTTTTCTTGTATCTTCATGGGCCAAAACTTCTCCTGCGAATTAAAGAAGATTTTGCGCCATTGTGAAATGGAATCGTAGAAGGATACATTCAATTATGAAAGAATTAATCATTCATGGAGTAAAAGTTAGGCCTGGGGAGAAGGCTAATATTGAGATTCCTATCGCTAAACTTCCTACCCACACCTTAATTGATCTACCCATTTTTATCCGCTCTTCTCCAGTTGAGGGGCCAGTAGTGCTCATCAGTGGGGGTGTACATGGAGATGAAATTAATGGGATCGCTACAGCCAAGAAACTTTTGGAAGCCTTTGATCGAGAGTTAGAATTGATCCGTGGTGCAGTGATTGTCATTCCCTTGGTAAATATTTATGGATTTCTATCCAATAGCCGGACTTTTCCAGATGGGCGCGACTTGAATCGGAGTTTC
>JBILBQ010000102.1:0-8637 GCA_044353615.1 Algoriphagus sp.
CCAAGAAAATACGTGTCTACTTCCCTACGAAGAGACTTCAGAGGAGAGCAAAACGACGGGGTCAGCTTTGTTTTTGACACCTTCAATGACGGTACCAATGCCTTCCAATTTGGGGTGAATCCTTACGGAGTACAACGAGAAGCACTTTTAGCCAATGGAGGTTCTAGATCTGAAGATCTTAACCTTGCCTGGGACAACAAGTGGTTTGCCGAAGCAAAAATGCTGGAAAATCACTGGCAGGTGGAAGTAATAATCCCACTTTCCACCCTTCGCTTTCGAGAAGGAGCAGAAAGTTGGAATGTAAATTTTTACCGTATCGACAGCCAAACAGGTGAGCGTTCTACCTGGGTACCCATTCCCAGAAATATCCCAATTATTTCAACTGCATTTCTTCAAAAAATGACTTTCGAGGAGCCCCTGCAGAAAAAAGGCGCAAATATTTCGCTCATCCCCTATGTGGCGGGGCGCACCTCAAAAAACTTCCTTGAAAATAGCAGCGAAGGACTTAGACCTGCTGTTGGTGGAGATGCCAAAATTGGAATTGGGCCTGCGATGAACCTTGACCTGACCTTTAACCCGGATTTTTCACAGGTGGAAGTAGATCAACAGGTAACCAACCTGGACCGATTTGAAATTTTCTTTCCCGAGCGAAGACAGTTTTTCCTAGAAAACGGAGACCTGTTTGATAGCTTTGGACAGACTCGTTCTCGGCCTTTCTTTTCACGAAGAATTGGTGTAGACATTGACTCGGCTACTGGGCAAAATGTACAAAGTAAAATCATCTACGGTGCAAGATTGAGTGGAAAGCTAAGCGAAAAATGGCGAGTGGGAGCCATGAATATGCAAACGGCCACAGATTCTGATGCCGGTATCGCGGGCAAAAATTTCACGGTTTTTGCACTTCAACGAAAGCTTTTTGAACGATCCAACGTTGGATTGATCTATGTGAACAAGGAGTCTTTGGATCTGGGTGAATCAAATCAGGTATTTGATCCTACCGCCTACAATCGCCTTCTAGGTGTCGATTACAACCTCAACTCTACGGATGGAAAATGGACAGGAAAGATGTTCTATCACCGCAGCTTTGAATCAGCGGAAGTAGAAAAACCCTACTCCTTCAATGCATACCTACTCTTTACCGATTTGCATTGGAGCTGGACTTTTGCCTTCCAAGATGTGGGCAAGTCCTTCAACCCTGAAGTGGGCTTTCTACCAAGAGCTGATTTCAAACGACTCAATCCGGATGTAACCTACCTCTTTTATCCCAAGTCCAAGTTGATCAACCGACATGGTCCAAAAGTGGAATTTGAAGGCTATTGGAATGAAACTTTAGGCACTACTGACCGAGACATAAACCTTGGATACCTTGTTCGATTCAACTCACTTGCCGAACTGGAAGTAACCCAGAAAAATCGATACGTCTACTTGTTCAGTGATTTTGATCCTACGCGCTCCCAAGGAACCCCTTTGGCCGCAGGCACAGATTATAATTTCCGTAATTTCTTGGTAGAATACCGAAGCAACCCTCGCAAAAAACTAAATGTGGCCCTTATTGGGGAATTCGGAGAATACTTTACTGGAAATATACAGCGCATCACCACACAGACCGGTTTACGCTTGGGGTACATCGCCAACATCTCCATGAACTTCAACTATGCACGAATCCGCCTACCTCAGCCTCAGCGCGATGCGGATTTGATACTAGTTGGGCCTAGAATTGACCTGACCCTGACAAAAGATTTGTTCTGGACCACCTTTGTGCAGTACAACAGTCAGATCGACAACATGAACATCAATACCCGTATCCAATGGCGTTATGCTCCTGTTTCTGACTTTTTCTTGGTGTATACGGACAACTACTTCCCAGGCGATTTCCTCCCCAAGCAGCGCTCGCTGGTGTTTAAGTTAAACTACTGGTTGAATTTGTAAGTGTTTTCTATTGAAAAATTGAACCGCCAACTATTCAATCCATCAAAATTCCAGATGGAAGCTTTTTTGTAGGCAGAAAGTTTATCATAAAAAAAATTTAATCACGAGTCTCAAACACTTTCCTTCCACAGCCTGTTAGCCCGGAATGAAGTACAACAGGATCGTGGTGTGGTTTCGCAATGACCTTAGGCTCTCGGACAACGAGACGCTGACAAGGGCAATACAGCAGGGGGGAGAGATTATCCCGGTCTACTGTCTTGACCCTAGGCATTTTGCAAATACCAAATTAGGCATTCCAAAAACAGGCGCTTTTCGAGCCCAGTTTTTGATAGAAGCGCTCGAAGATCTTCGCAACTCATTCATTCAGATTGGCGCCAATTTGGTAATCCTTCAGGGAAAACCAGAGGAAGTCCTGGTGGATTTTGCCAAACAGGTACAGGCTTCCGCCATCTTTTTTTCCAAAGAAGTAACTTCAGAGGAGCGCCAAGTGGATAAAGGCCTAGAGGAAGCCGCATTTTCAACGCGAATCGCTTGCGAAAGCTTCTGGCAAAGCACCCTCTACCACAAGGATGACCTGCCTTTTCCGATCAAACAAACGCCTGAAGTATTTACACAATTCCGCAAAGAGGTAGAAAAGCAGAGTAAAATCCGTGCTCCTTTTCCTACACCGACTGCTATAAACTACCCTGGAGAAGTGCTGATCCCAAATGCGGGACCGCTCCCCCAGCTTACCGATTATGGATTGGAGAAGCCCAAGCAAGCCGAACACTCGTGGTTGAAGATAAGTGGCGGAGAGTCTTCCGCGCTTGGGCAACTTCAGTCCTATTTTTGGGAAAAAGACCTACTTAAGAAATATAAAGAAACACGCAATGGCTTGATTGGCATGGACTACAGCTCCAAGCTATCGCCTTGGCTGGCCTTAGGCTGCATTTCTCCGCGTACCATCTACACAGAAGTGAAGCAGTACGAGAAAGAACGCGTCAAAAATGACAGTACCTATTGGCTGGTCTTTGAATTGATCTGGAGGGATTATTTTCGATTTATCGCCAAAAAACACGGCACCAAACTATTTCAAATAAGCGGCATCCGAAATCAAGTGGACTCCTGGCGAAGGGATAAGGCGCAATTTAAGCGCTGGGCAGAGGGGAAGACAGGAGTTCCATTTGTGGATGCCAACATGCGTGAACTGAATGCGACAGGATTCATGTCCAACCGAGGTCGCCAAATCGTGGCGAGTTTCTTAGTCAATGACCTGGGCATCGACTGGACCTGGGGAGCAAGCTATTTTGAAAGCCTATTGGTAGATTACGATGTATGCTCCAACTGGGGCAACTGGATGTATGTAGGTGGAGTAGGCAACGACCCCCGAGAAAATCGCTACTTCAACATCCTACGCCAGGCTAAAAATTACGATCGAAATGGAGACTTCGTTCGCTTATGGATACCCGAGCTACGAACCATACGGGGCTTTGACATCCACCAGCCTTGGGAGTTATCCACAGCCGAATTGCATCACCTGAAAATTGGATTGGGTCAAAGTTATCCACAGGCAATCGTGGAGATTCCGTCCCTCGAAAAAGCTTATTGAGGTATTTCAAAAATAATGGCAGCAGTGTACCTGCTGCCATTATTTTCTGCCTCTAGGCCAATTCTGACCATCTTCCTGACGTCAGGAAGATGATAGCCAATCTCTTCACTTTTAGGGGGTCTACTTTTCCTCGGATTGCTTTTGAATCAAACAAAAAACATCCCTTTAAAATTACAATAAAAAATACGCCGCTGCCGCCAAAGCGCTTTTGCTGTTGGGGCAGTCAAGTTTAGCAACTCTTCTATTTGAAGAATAGTCTACTAAATAGGCTCCGTCAACTCTTGCAATTCTCTTGTAGTCTGAATACCGAACGACGTATTGGTTATCAAATTTCAAAACTCTTCGGTAAGAGGTATAGTCTAATAAATAATCTCCTTCGAATTTATAGAGTCTTTTGTAAGTGGAATAGGAAACAGCATACTCATCGTCTACTTTTAGCTCTCTTTTATAATTGCTGTAGTTATAAACATAACATTGGCTTTGTGCAAAATTGACGCTTAAGGTCATGCTGATAAGCAGTAAAAATATCTTCATGATTTATACCAATTGTTGGAGTTCATTGAGCATCCCCTCGAATCCCAAAGTAATTAGAGCAACTAAAACAACTAGGACAAAAATTGCTGAGGCCACTAATATTAAGTTTTTTATTCTCTTGTCACTTACAAAATCTTCTACAAAGGATATGATTTCACTGTCTTCCATGTAAGTGAATAGGAATGTGATGAAAAGAAGCAAATAAATTAGAATGCCTCCAAAACTAATTTGAATTAACTGAGCTAAAAAAATTCCAATCACCCAAACGCAAAGTCTATAAATCCAAGCTTTTACAGTAATTGAGTTAGAGGATTTGACTCTTTGATAAATTGAGTTTGCAATCAATAAGGAGAGTAAAGTGATTAAAATTATAAAACTTACTTTATTCCCAATTATCCTTTGAAGATAAATGGCAACAAAAGGCCCGCCAAACATGTAGAGCGCCCTAACGGCAATCATTAAATTCTTCATCATTACATTAAAGTAATAAATACTGCGCCAACAGAGGCGGACATTAATCCTCCGCCATCAACCCTACCAACTACTTTTCCATATTTCGAGTCCCCCTGGATAATTTTATCACCATCAACTCTCGCAACAACTTTTCCATATTTTGAATCCCCTTGGATTACTTTATCTCCATCGATTCTTGCAACCACTTTACCATATTTGGAATCTCCTTGAATAATTTTGTCCCCATCAACTCTGGCGATTACTTTACCATATCTGGAATCTCCTTGGATCAACTTGTCACCATCATAAATTGCTACTACTTTTCCGTATTTGGAATCCCCCAATATTATTTTTCCCATTAATCATTAGTTATAATCTACAAAATAGATGTTAATGGGATTCAAAACAAAATCAATCTGAATCATTCTTCCTTCTTTTGGAATCCTTCAGCACATTTTTCTCATCACCTTGCAACTTTCGTTTCAATTTTTTGACATCTTCAGCAGCGGGGAGATTTTCAGGAACAATTCCACGGTGAGTAAGCATGTCACGAACTGCCGAATTATTATCCACATGCTCCTTTTCAATTTTGTTCTGCCCGCTAAGGTCTTTGATTTGCACATTCAATCCCGTCATCTCCGTGGCTAGGTCTTTTGCCTTGATGCTTATTGTTGGTAAAAAGTCGGCAACAGGTCGTCCTTCGGGCGCTCCCATTTTTATTTTCAATTGATGGGTGGATAATCGGAAAAGAGCCTGGTCCCCTTTGCTCCGAATTACTGCAAAGCCTTGGTTGTCCACTCCTCTTTCGTAGAGAATTTCAGAAAGCTGTTTTTCCGTTTGGCTTAGTTTCTCTCTCGCTTTTACTCGCTCGTCTGCCAGCAGCCTTTGTTCGACCAACTCCGCTCTCCGGGTCTGTACAGCGAAGTAATTTTGAGCAAAGGCAATTTCCTCTTTTCGACTGTCCCCATTTTGTGCAATCAGGTAACTTGCATAGCGTGTGAGTAGGATGTCTTCAATCTCTTTTTCTGCCCCTTTTGGCATTAGGATCGTTTTCCTGACGTCAGGAAAATGATAGAGAACCTCCTCGCCCGCATGTTGGCAAGCCTCCTTGGCTTTTTGGATTACCTTCTCAAAATTTTCCCATTTGTTGTAACCTAACAAAAGCTGCAATTCTCGGGCGCTCCAACATTCCACCCCTTCCAAATCGACAGCAGCAGTTTCAAACTGCGCAAACAATTGCTTGATTTCTTCTGATTTCATAATGCTAAAAATTAGGGTTAAAAAATATTCAAAAAATCTACGTTAGTAGCTCAACTTAAATCTACTCAAATTCAGCGATAATTATTTCATTATTTTCAGTTGTAAATGGTACAACTAGTCGGACAACTACTCAAAGAAAAGTAATCCCGATTAAAAGCGATTTCCTCCTTTCGACTTCTCTTTTTTTGGCAATCAAGCAACTAACAAAGTGGGAGAGTCGGATGGCTTAGATCTCTTTATCTGCCCCTGGGTCCATTCTGAACGTTTTCCTGACGTCAGGAAAACGATAGCGCTCTTAGTAGCTCAACTTAAATTTGCTCAAATCTGGTGAGATTTGTTTCTTTCTTTTTAATTCCAGTTGATACAGGTATTCCCCTAATTCTGCAAAGAAAGGCAATCCAATTTCATCTGTTTCGTACTTGTCGTCGTTGAGAATCTGGTCTTCATTGACATAGACGATAGCGGAAACAAAAAACTCCACCCCAGTCTCAAAATCAACAAAATACCCTCCATCAATCAGGTGTCCATAGGACCAGCCAGTCTTGTTGAACACCCGGAAGCGGGTTGGAATCGGCGCTTTGTCAGTCCCAAACTTGAAAAACTTGGAGAAGCTGTCGTAAAATTCAGTGGTGTCATAGGTAGGAAACCTACTTTCTCTAGGCAGCATACTCATGTACTTGAGTACAAAATTCCGATGCTCCTCATTGAGGTTAAACCGTTCAATCCCGACAAAGGCCTCTGGGAAAATGGTCCGCTGCACCACGCCATGTAAGTCCGAAAGGGAAAACTTGTTCTTGTATGAAAAGTCCATCCCCCCTTGAATCAGGGTGTCATTTTTATAATAAGCTCGGCCCAACTTGGGATAGCCCGGTACCACGTATTCGCTATCGGCCTCCCTTGCAGGAATTTCCAAAAGAACCTTCCCGGCGGTATCCACAAATCGGATAGGATTGAACTGCCGGTTTTCTTCGGCAGAAATGGGAAAGCTCAGTCGCTGCGTAATCACGGTATTCGCAAGCCCTTTTTCCCTCAACTTCATATTGATGTAATCCATCCCCAACAATTCATACAATCGGTTGGACGCATCGTTATCGGAGACAAGTAGGATTTTTTTGATGTAGTGCCCGATGCTTGGCAGGCCATTTTGAGCACTCGAATCCTTCCAAGCAGGCAACTGCGATGGGCGCACCGAATCGGTAAGCATGGTGGTCTCCAAAGTCAAACCTTCGAGTTGCTGCTCCTCCAGCCACTCCAAAGCCAGAAGTGCAATCGGCAATTTTACAGTGGAGGCAGGATAGAAATATCGGGAATCATCCAGATTGAAAGAATGCGTAGTAAATAGCGGATTGCCATGCTCGTTGCGGTCGATCTGCGTGTAAAGGATTTGAACCTGGTACTTGGCAGTATCCGCAAGCACCTTTTGCAAGGTTGGGTACGCTTCCAATCCGTCTACAAAGGGCACCGGATTCTTAGGTTGACAGGAGAAGATCAAAAAAGTAGCTGCGAGGATGGAAAGAAACTTCTTCATGGTTTACTAGAAAGATAGTGCAGCGCTTCATTTAAAGCCACCAAATCCCAAAGTGAATGAAACGCAGAGAGCACAATGCGGCTGATGATTGGGCTATCAGATGTAGGATAGGAAAAAGAGGAAGTGATGAATCCCATTTTCTCTAAATCTTTCGACCAGCTTGGATTCTTGAGGATAAACACTGGAAAATTTGGGGAGCCTATCAGCGTGGATAAGTCCTTTGTTTCTTGGCTGAAAATTCCCGAAAAGTCTCGAATTTTTTGACTTTGAGCTCTGTAAATATCCTGGGTCTCCAAAAATGCCTGCAGATTGGCGGGGGAACCTGGGGATGCTCCTGTAAAAATGGGCTGACTTTTTATCCCCTCGATCACCTCTCGTTTTCCCAAAATAATCCCTGCCGGCATGGCCAACCCTTTTCCCAAGGATCCGGAAACCACCAGATTTACCTGAGTATATTGCTGGTCCGCATAGGTCCCAAATAGGGATCTTCCCAATACACCAAAAGCATGACTCTCATCTAGGAGCAAGGTCACCTCATGTTTTTTTGCAAGTTCCTTTACCCAAGAGTACTCGTGAATGGCTGCACGAAGTGGGTCTACCGTATTTCCCAAAATCAAAATTTTCCTGGGAGAAAGTGCCTCTGATTGTTCCAAACACTTTTTTTTCCAGGTCACAAAATTCGTCTGGGTATCTACTTGTAGCCCTAAAGGAAGAATGGCTGGATGGGTGTCTGGCGCTGCCCAGCAGGTATCCGCCTTCTGAAAAAGCCATTGAGAAGCGGCAATTCCTGCCAAAAACCCTGAGCTCATCACCGCGGCGGCCTCCGCCTTTGCATTTTTCGCGAAAAACTTCTCAAACTCCTCGAAAACTTTCAGCCGGACATTATTCACGCGACTCAAACCATGATTTGCCCCATATTGCCGGATACAATCCTGGAGCACTGCTCCATAATGCCTATCCGCCTCCATCCCCAGATAGGAAGTCCCGCTAAAAAAAAGATAGTCCTTTTTTCCTATACGGACTACAGGGCCTAGGGACTGATTCAGAGAAATAGTCTTCAAGTGGGTGTTATTTTGCAAAAATCTGGGAAGGATCTTGGAAGGATTTAAACTCCAGGGCATTGCCACAAGGGTCTAGGAAAAACATGGTGGCTTGCTCGCCTACCTCTCCCTTGAAGCGGATGTAGGGCTCAATGACAAATTCAATGCCGTGGGCTTTGAGCTTGTCTGCGAGGTCGTGCCACTCCTCCCAACCAAGAATAGCGCCGAAGTGGCGAACTGGAACATTTTTTCCATCTACCTCGTTAGTTTTGGCATTGGCGAGTTCATCCGGCTTGATGTGTGCA
>JBILBQ010000191.1:0-2501 GCA_044353615.1 Algoriphagus sp.
GGATTTTCTTTTGAAAGGTCACCCACTACCGGAGGAAGTTTCGATCTCTCGGTATTTTAAGTATATTTAAAACCTAACTCTATTGTTGGAAATGCGAATGCGTGTATTTCGATACCTTTTTTTAATCCTCTTTCTTGGCTGCGGGACAGAAGCGTGGGCTCAATTTGACCAAGAGCGCTTTGGCAAAAACCGAGTTCAGCACAAGGAGTTCAATTGGTATTTCTATACTTCAGCCAATTTTGAAGTCTATTACTACGACAAAGGCGGGGTAAATGCCAAGATGGCCATTGAGTATTTGGAGTCTGAATTCAACAAATTGACTCAAAACATTGGGTATGTAGCTTACACGAAACCCCGAATTTACCTTTACAATTCCCCAGAAGAGCGTTTGCAGAGTAATTTGGACCTCAATGCGCAGCAATATACCGAAGAGGGCCAAACCAAATTTACTCGTCTCGTCGCAGAAGTAGCCTACAAGGGGCAGATGGATTTATTTAAGGAGGATTTGTTGTTTGCCACTTCCAAGGTTATTGTCCGAGAGATGCTGTATGGAGCTTCTGTAGCCGATGCCTTTCAAGCCAACCTGATCACTAATTTTCCAGATTGGTATGTGGATGGGATTGCAAATTACTTGGCCAAAGGCTGGAGTCGTGAAATGGACGATTACATTCGTCGCTATTTAAAGAATACATCTAATCCTAAGCTTCATACGCTTACCGATTTGGAAGCAGGACTTGTAGGGCAGTCCATTTGGAATTACATCGCTGAAAAATATGGCAGGAGGTATGTTTCCAGCATTCTCAATCTTTCTCGAATCAATCGGAGTGAGGAAAATAGCATTGCGAATACGATTGGCATCAATATCAAATCATTTCTAACTGATTGGCAGCAATTTTATTTGAAAGTAAACGAGCCAGTTTACACGAATTTCAAAACCTTAGATTCGAAAAAGGCCATTGCCACCACTTCCTCTCGAGTAGATGGAGCAATCACCGATGTGAAATTTAGTCCAGATGGCCTTCATCTAGCCTATGTGCTCAATAATGCAGGTAAAGCGACGGTATGGGTTCGTGATCTCGCTTCTGGGAGTCAACAGCGTATCTTTCAGGGTGGATCCAAGCATGAGGAACTTCCACCTAACTTGCATTCGCCCGTCATAGCGTGGAGGGACTCAGCAACTTTAGCAATCGCTACATTCAAGCGTGGTCTCACGACCTTGAGACAACGCTCTCTGGATGGTTCTTCTCAGGACAAAGTATTTCTCCGCAACATTACTCAGATCCTCAGTTTTGATTTCAATGAGTCGGGGAAGAATATGGTTCTTTCCGCTATTTCCAACGGCAAAACTGATCTCTACACCCTCAATTTAAGAGGACAAGGAAAGCGCTTGACAGACAATGTTTTTGATGAGCTCACCCCTGTTTTTTTGAATGACTCCACGATTATTTATTCGAGCAATTTTATGGAATTGCCAGATTCGGTGATGAAACAACCTCCCGTACTGGCTAATTTTCCGGAGCAATACAATTTGTATCGTGTTCAAGTACTGAAGGACACCACGGTATACACCAAGCTGACGAATGCGAATAGCAAAAACACATTTCCCAAAAAGATTAATGCCAACAACTTAGTTTTTTTGAGTGATTTGAGTGGTATTTCCAATCTCATGAAGCACAATATTGGAAACCAGGTTTCTACCCAGATATCGGCCTTTGATACGAGCATCGAAGTGTTTGATGTGAATTCAAGAATGAATAAGCTAGCTTATGCTGTCCGCAATGGAAAAGAGTCTGAGCTGTATGTGGATTCATACACGGGAATCGATCAATTTACACCAAGTACGCCAAGGATTCAATTGGCTCAAGTGAAGGAATTAAACGAACGAATTGCTGCTCGAAGGATCCTTGATGCCAAAACGCAGCAGGCTTCTCGAGCCAAGCAAGAAAAGTTAGCAGGTCCAGAGCTTGTGGTCCCCATTACTTCCTTGGATACGCTTTCTCAAAAAACATCCTCTTTGACTACCGATCGTTTGCGATTTGAAACTAGGAGAGGAGTGAATACAGAAAACTACACCTTTGACACAATCCCTACTAAATCTCCAACTTCAACAGGGGCTTTAGCCGGAAATTCAGAAGTAGCGAAAAGTAATTTATTGGAAACCTTCCGAAAGCAAAATTTGCAGAAGATGGTTTCTGGGCCTCGTCCTATGGAAACTCAATTCTTCACGAACCACATCAATTCCCGCTTTGTGGTAGATCCCCTTCGTGGTTTTGGAATAAGTCTTCAAGGCAAGATGACCGATGTGTTGGATAACCATCTCTTTATGGGGGGCATCATGACTTCCTTGGACTTTGATTCGGGAGGGGACATTTGGTTTGAATATGAATACCTAAAATCCAGACTTGACTTCAGAGGGAGGTACGATCGGAAAACGCTTCGGGTAACAGACGGAGACTTTAGTTTTCAGAAATATGTGCTCACCAAAGTGGAGACGGGCGTCT
>JBILBQ010000103.1:0-8492 GCA_044353615.1 Algoriphagus sp.
AGACCTTCACCTACAAAGATGTAGAGAAGCCCAAGTTTAAGGCGCTTGAGGCGGCCAAAGAAGTGGAAGACCTCAAAAAGAGATTGAAGCTGTTGGTCAACTTCGAAGATCGTGCGGGTGAGTTTTACCGTGCCTCTTTTTACGACTTATTCAAGTACTGCGCCCACCGAATTCCGGAGATCTCTGACGAGCTCTACCGTATCGATCAAGCGGTATGTGCAGGCTTTGGCTGGGAGCTTGGTCCTTTCGAAACTTGGGATGCGCTAGGCGTAAAGGAGACCGTCGAAAAAATGGAAGCAGCCGGAGAAAAGGCAGCAACCTGGGTGCACGAACTTCTTGCTGCTGGACATGAGTCTTTCTACAAGATTGTGAATGGCAAAAAAACATACTACGACATTCCTTCCAAGACTTACAAGGAGATTCCTGGAATGGAGGAGTTTGTCATTTTGGATACGCTGAAGTCAGCAGGCAAAAAAGTATGGGGCAATTCAGGGGCTACGGTCATTGATCTTGGAGACGAGGTCATTGGCCTGGAGTTCCACTCCAAAATGAATTCCATGGGTGCCGAAGTCATTGAGGGCATCAATACGGCCATTGGCATGGCTGAAAAATCCTACAAAGGGCTTGTCATCGGCAACGAAGGAGGCAACTTCTCTGCGGGTGCCAATTTGGCCATGCTGTTCATGTTTGCCGGTGACCAGGAATTTGACGAAATCAACTTGATGATCGCCCAGTTTCAAAACACGATGACGCGGGCACGTTTCTCTTCCGTACCCGTCGTCGTAGCGCCGCATAACATGGCGCTTGGTGGTGGATGTGAGCTCTCCCTCCATGCCGATCACATTCAGGCGCATGCTGAACTGTACATGGGCTTAGTCGAAGTGGGTGTGGGCCTAATTCCTGCCGGCGGGGGAACCAAGGAGATGACCCTCCGTTTCTCCAACGGCATCATTGGTGGTGACGTTGAGCTCAACCAGTTGCAGGAATACTTCATGAACATTGCTACGGCTAAGGTGTCTACTTCAGCTGAGGAAGCGCGTGGACTTGGCTATTTGCGAGCCAGCGATGGCATCTCGCTCAACCGAAAGCGACAGTTGGCAGACGCGAAGGCCAAGGTTATTTCACTCTCTGATCTAGGTTATACGCAACCTGTTCCTCAGCGCAACATCAAGGTATTGGGCAAAAGCGCCCTGGCCTACTTTGAAGCAGGGATTACTGGAATGATCTATGGGGGTTATATCTCCGAGCATGACGCCAAGATCGCCAAGAAATTGGCCAATGTAATGGCTGGAGGCGATTTGTCTTCCCCAACGGAGGTCACCGAACAATACTTGTTGGACTTGGAGCGCGAAGCGTTCTTAAGCTTGACTGGCGAGAAAAAGACGCTGGAACGAATACATAGTATTTTGTTTAAGGGAAAACCGCTTAGAAATTAATTAAAGTATCAAGATGAAATTTGTACGAAGTACTATGTACCAAGATCCATCACAAGCAGAATTCATGTCTTAATGAGAATTACTACTTGATACTCTTCTTCTACTAAAAAAACAAATTAACATGGAAGCATATATAATAAACGGATATAGATCAGCAGTTGGAAAGTCCAAAAAAGGGGGATTTCGTTTTTATCGCCCGGATGATTTGGCAGCGGATGTGATCAAGCATTTGGTGGCCAATACTCCTGGACTGGAACCCAAACTAGTCGATGACCTGATTGTAGGCAACGCCGTTCCTGAGGCCGAGCAAGGCATGCAAATGGGCCGAATGATTTCGCTCCTAGCTCTAGGAATGGATGTTCCTGGATTTGTGATGAACCGCTACTGTGGTTCCGGCTTGGAGGCCATTGCACTCGCTGTGGGCAAAATCAAAGCCGGAATGGCCGATTGCATCATTGCAGGCGGAACCGAATCCATGTCTTTGGTGCCCATGATGGGCTACAAGACGGCGCTCAACTGGAAGATTGCTTCTCAACACCCATCCTACTACCTCAGCATGGGATTAACTGCTGAGGAGCTTGCCAAGGACTTCAGCATCACACGTGAAGAGGCAGATGCCTTTTCGGTGCGCTCTCACGAAAAAGCCCTTGCGGCGATTGCCGCTGGTAAGTTTAAAGACGAAATCGTACCCGTGGAGGTAGAAGAAACCTACCTTGACGAAAAAGGAAAAAAGAAAACCCGGAAATATGTGGTCGACACGGACGAAGGGCCTCGTGCAGGTACGACTATGGAAGCCCTTGCTGCGCTGAAGCCCGCCTTTAGAATGGGTGGTCAGGTGACGGCAGGAAACTCTTCCCAGACCTCCGATGGGGCAGCCTTTGTGGTCGTGATGTCGGAGCGTTTGATGAAATCACTTGGACTCGATCCTGTGGCGCGCATGATGTCTTACTCCGTCGCAGGGGTGGATCCGCGCATCATGGGCATTGGACCCAAAGAAGCTGTTCCCAAGGCGCTCAAGCAGGCAGGACTTAGTCTCCAGGACATTGACCTTATTGAGTTGAATGAGGCCTTTGCTGCGCAAGGTTTGGCTGTCATGAAGTCGTTGGATATGAATCCAGGCATTATCAACGTCAATGGCGGAGCGGTTGCGTTGGGACACCCGCTGGGATGTACTGGAGCCAAGCTTTCCATTCAGCTCTTCAATGAACTCCGTAGACAAAACAAGAAGTACGGGCTTGTGACCGCTTGCGTAGGCGGCGGACAAGGAGTAGCGGGAGTATACGAATTGCTGAAATAATTGTACAAAGTACCAGGTACTAAGTACTAGGTAGGGATTCGACTAAGACATGAATACTGCCTGCTGAAGTAAGGTAGAAATACGAAGTACCCGCCGCGGCGGGCGGGCCTGCCTGCGGTAGGCAGGCGAAATATTAAATGATGATTAATGTCGAATGCTGAACGCTGATAGAAGAATAATGAAGTAAAGATTTGTATTCGGACAGGAATTTTGCTCGAAAAGGATCTTGGTCCATTGTACTTCGTACAACTTCTGTCTTGATACTTGATACTGATTACTTGATACTAAACGAACGATACTAAAAACACTTAATACCATGTCAACACAAACCAACAGCATCCAAGGAGGCGAGTTTCTAATTCGTGAAACTCCCGCGCAGGATATTTTTATTCCTGAGGAATTCAGTGAAGAACAAAAAATGATGGCGCAAGCCTGTCAAGACTTTATCGACACGGAGATCAATCCAAACGTGGAGAAAATTGACAGCATGAAGCACCCGGAATTGGTACCGGCACTTTTCAAAAAGGCAGGAGAACTGGGTCTACTCGGTATATCCGTACCTGAGGAGTATGGAGGGCTAGGCATGAGTTTCAATACCTCCATGCTAATTGCTGACATCATTGGTGCTTCGGGTTCTTTCTCTACCACCTATGGGGCACATACCGGGATTGGTACCTTGCCGATCTTGTACTACGGCACGGAAGAGCAAAAGCACCACTACCTCCCCAAGCTAGCCACGGGTGAATGGACCGCTTGCTACTGCCTCACAGAGCCTGATGCGGGTTCGGATGCCAATAGCGGCAAGACCAAGGCTGTTTTTTCTGCTGATGGAACCCAGTACCTGATTACAGGCCAGAAAATGTGGATTTCCAATGCAGGCTTTGCGGACTTATTCATTGTGTTTGCAAAAATTGAGGATGATAAAAACTTGACCGCATTTATTGTGGAAAAAACCTTCGGGGGAATCACCATGAATGAGGAGGAGAAGAAGTTGGGCATCAAAGGCTCATCTACCCGTCAGGTGTTTTTCAACGACTGCCCGGTGCCTGTTGCCAACATGCTTTCTGCTCGAGGCAATGGCTTCAAAATCGCCGTAAACATTCTCAATATCGGCCGCGTGAAACTAGGCGCAGGGGTCTTGGGTGGTGCACGAACAGTGACTTCCCAGTGTATTCGCTACTCTGCCGAGCGCAAGCAGTTTGGCGTATCAATCAACACTTTTGGAGCGATCAAAGCCAAATTGGCTGAGATGGCTACCCGAATTTACGCGACCGAGTCGCTTTGCTACCGCGCAGGCCAAGACATCGAAGACCGAATGGGTGCATTGGCCGCACAGGGTCTTTCTGATTCCGAAGCTAAGTTGAAAGCGATGGAGCAGTTTGCGATTGAGTGTGCTATTGCGAAAGTTCATGGATCTGAAGTACTGGACTACATCGTGGATCAAGGAGTGCAGATCTATGGAGGCATGGGCTACTCGGCCGATGCACCGATGGAGCGTGCTTACCGCGATGCGCGTATTTCCCGAATCTATGAGGGCACCAATGAGATCAACCGCATGCTCATGGTAGCCATGGTGCTCAAGCGCGCGATGAAGGGTGAAATTAACCTATTTGAACCAGCTATGGCTGTAGCTTCTGAATTGGTGTCTGTTCCTTCCTTTGAAAGCATTGATACCTCCGAGCTCTTTGCGATGGAGAAAGACCTAGTTCATAAATTAAAGAAGGTGTTCTTGATGGTAGGTGGAAAAGCTGCCATGGCGTTGCAGGACCGCATTGAAGACGAGCAGGAGATCATGATGAACTTAGCAGATGTCATGATTGAAATCTATGCTTCGGAGTCGGTGTTGCTACGAACTGAGAAGTTAGTCAGCCAACGAGGCGAAGGGGCTTGTGCTGCGCAAATAGCGATGTCCAAGATTTACTTGTACGAAGCGATTGACAAGGTGGAGGCTGCTGCAAAAGAGGCAATCGTATCTTTTGCAAAAGGCGATGAACAAAAAGTAATGCTGATGGGCTTGAAGCGATTCACGAAGCCGGATTTCGTCAACACCAAGGAACTTCGTAGACAAGTTGCGGATGTGATGATTGGTGAAGGGAAATATCCTTTTTAAAAGTACAAAGTACTAGGTACCAAGTACAAAGTAGGGAATACGATTAGAGGCAAGAGGCAAGAACCAAGAAATTAGACTTTCTTTCGTGGTTTCAGGAACTATCTGCCAACAAGAAGCAGGATATGTCTTGCTTCTTGTCTCTAATCTCTTGTTTCTATTTTATTTCTTTCAGCTTCACCATCATATCCCAAACGGCGATACCGAGTGTCACGGAAATATTGAGGGAGTGCTTGGTGCCGAGCTGGGGGATTTCAAGTACCTCGTCACAGGATTTGAGTACTTCTTCTTCGACTCCGAAGACTTCATTTCCAAAGATGAGTGCGTACTTGTTCCCTTTTTTGGGTGCAAATTGTTGTAAGGGAGTAGAGTTTTCCACCTGTTCCAAGGCACAGCAATACACGCCTTCTGCTTTTAAGCGGGTGATGGCTTCTAGGGTCGTACTGCAATATTCCCAATCCACGGATTCAGTGGAGCCAAGGGCCGTTTTTTGAATGTCTCGGTTTGGAGGAGTGCCCGTAATGCCGCAGAGGTAAATTTTTTCGACGCGGAAGGCATCTCCAGTTCGAAAAGCAGAACCCACATTGTTGAGGCTGCGTACATTGTCGAGCACCAGGATGAGGGGAGATTTTTTGGTTTCTTTATACTCTTGAACGGACAGCCGCTCGAGCTCTTCCATGCTTAATTTCTTCATCTCTTTTATTTCCTTATCGAATCGGCTATTTTCAGGTCTATTTTCCGATTCAAAAGTACGACAATTCTAATTCACCCATGAGCAAATCCAAAGACGGCCAAGAAACCCCCTTGATGAAGCAGTACAATGCGATCAAGGCCAAGCATCCTGGTGCCTTGCTGTTGTTTCGTGTGGGTGATTTTTACGAGACTTTTGGCGAAGATGCGGTTGTGGCCAGCAAGGTCTTGGATATTGTGTTGACCAGGAGAGCCAATGGCGCGGCTTCGCACATTGAGTTGGCGGGCTTCCCGCACCATTCCTTAGACACCTATCTACCCAAGCTTGTGCGCGCTGGCAACCGGGTTGCCATCTGTGATCAGCTGGAAGACCCCAAGACCGTGAAGGGCATCGTAAAAAGAGGGGTGACGGAGTTGGTAACCCCAGGTCTTTCTTACAATGATCAAGTCTTAGATACGCGAAAAAACAATTACCTGGCCTCCATTCACTTTGGAAAAGAGGTCCACGGGATTGCCTTTTTAGATATTTCCACGGGAGAGTTTATGTGTGCAGAAGGAAATGCAGCCTATGTGGAAAAACTGCTGCAGAGCTTTACCCCTTCCGAACTCATCTACTCCAAAGCTGCCCGAAAAACTGCCGCTGAGCTTTTCAAAAATGAATTTGTCACTTTCCATTGTGAAGATTGGGTGTACCAGTATGACTTCACTTACGACAAACTCAAAAACCATTTTGGAACTACGAGTCTCAAGGGCTTTGGAATAGAGAATTTGCCCGCTGCAAGTGTAGCTGCTGGCGCGATTTTGTATTACTTGGAGGAGACCGAGCACAAGGACATCCAACACATTTCCTCCATCTCCCGCATTCCAGAGGACAAATACGTCTGGTTGGACAAGTTTACCATTCGAAATCTGGAGCTAGTCTATCCGCAACACGAAGGTGGCGTTCCGCTTATTCAAATTTTGGACCAGACGGTGACACCAATGGGTTCCAGGATGCTGAAAAAGTGGATGGTGCTGCCGCTAAAGGAGAAGCAAGCCATTGAGGAGCGCTTAAATATTGTCGACTTTTTTTACCAAAATCCCTCCCTGATTGAGGAAATGTTGGGGCAGTTGAAGCAAACTGGAGACCTGGAACGCTTGATCTCCAAGGTGGTTGTAGGGCGAGCCAATCCGCGAGAGATCAATCAGATTAAGCGCGCCCTTCATGTGGTCGTTCCCATTAAATCCGTACTCAAAGCCCAGTCCAATCCTACGCTCAAGCGCTTATCCGAACAGTTGCATCCCTGCGAATTGTTGGTTGAAAAAATCGAAAAAGAACTCCAAGAGTCCGCGCCCATGCTCTTGCACCAGGGCGGAGTGATCAAGGATGGAGTAGACCCAAGCCTGGATGAATACCGTGGTTTAGCGAATACAGGCAAGGATTATTTGCTACAGATTCAGCAGCGTGAAATCCAGCTAACCGGTATTTCTTCCTTGAAGATCTCCTACAACAAGGTCTTTGGCTACTATTTGGAAGTGACCCATGTGCACAAGGATAAGGTGCCGGACAGCTGGATTCGTAAGCAAACCTTGGTGAATGCAGAGCGCTACATTACCCCAGAGTTGAAAGAGTACGAGGAGAAAATCCTGCATGCAGAGGAGCGAATGATTGCCTTGGAGCAAAAATATTTTCAGGAGCTCGTGTTAGAGGCGGCGGCCTATGTGGTGCCGATCCAACAAAATGCGAAGGTGCTGGGAATGTTAGATGCCTTGTTGTCTTTTGCCAAGGTAGCCAGCAGCAACGGCTATTGCCGTCCCAAGATTTCCAACACGGAAACCCTTGAAATCAAGGAAGGAAGGCATCCCGTGATTGAAAAGCAGTTGCCAGTCGGGGAAAGCTATGTTCCGAATGACATCTACCTAGATCACGATAGCCAGCAAATCCTCATCATTACAGGTCCTAACATGGCGGGTAAATCGGCCTTGCTGCGACAAACAGCCTTGATCGTTTTGATGGCGCAGATGGGAAGTTTTGTGCCTGCAAGCTATGCTCGGGTGGGGATTATTGACAAGGTCTTTACACGGGTAGGGGCATCAGACAACCTGTCCAAAGGGGAGTCAACTTTTATGGTTGAGATGACCGAGACGGCCAGTATTCTCAACAACCTTTCGAACCGAAGCTTGGTATTGATGGATGAAATCGGGAGAGGAACCTCTACCTACGACGGCATCTCGATTGCCTGGTCCATTGTCGAGTACCTCCATCAGCATCCGAATAGCAAGGCAAAGACCCTATTTGCCACGCATTACCACGAGTTGAACCAGTTGGCAGCGGACTTTCCGAGGATCAAAAACTTCAATGTCTCTGTCAAGGAGGTGGGCAACAAAGTCATCTTTATGCGCACACTCAAGGAAGGAGGAAGTGAGCACAGCTTTGGAATCCATGTGGCGCAGATGGCGGGCATGCCCAATCCTATTGTGCTTCGTGCCTCTGAAATCATGTCGCATCTAGAGAAAGACAAATCCACGAAGGAAAAAAATGCAAAGCTAGCTACTGTTCCCAAATCGAATTTCCAACTGCAGTTATTTGAGATGGACCCGAAATTGGCTGAAGCCAAAAAATTATTGGATGAGCTGGATATCAATACCATATCGCCAATTGAAGCCTTGCTGAAGTTGCATGAATTGAAAAAGAAAATGGAATAGGAGGGGGTTGGCCTCGTAAAATTACAAGGGAGAATCTGCGTTTTTTCAAGAAAAAGAGGGAAGAAATTGGAGGGTAACGAAAAAAATCTTGGGATTTGCCTTGTAAAAATATGAAGAGGGATTACATTTGCATCCACAATGCGAGAGTAGCTCAGCTGGTAGAGCACGACCTTGCCAAGGTCGGGGTCGCGAGTTCGAATCTCGTCTCCCGCTCAAAAGCCCTTGAAAAAGGGCTTTTTCATTTCAGCTCAGGAGAATTTGACTGAAGTCTCTACAT
>JBILBQ010000024.1:0-26652 GCA_044353615.1 Algoriphagus sp.
GACCTTGATCAGCAAATGCTCTTGCTGCATCGTGTGCTAAAGCATTGTCTAGGCCTCTACCTCTAGCTTGTGCAAAAGCACCTACATATTGAGGGAACCAAGTGCTGCTAGGCTTCCAAGCTTCGTTTATTCCTTGTGCAGCAATACCTACTGCGAAAGCATCACCGGAACGCTCTTGTGTAGTGTAGCCTCTCAAGAACCAGTTAGCACCTTTCAATTCTGCTTTGTATTGACCCAACTTGAAGTTGGCAATAGAGTAACGGTCAGCACCGGTATACACTGTAGTACCGAAGCCATAGTTTCCTTGAATAATTGCTTCAACACGGTCATTGATTCGGTAGTGAATCGCAGCATTTAATTTCAAAGACTTGGTACCGTAATCAGCCAAATCAGATTCTCTGTAACCTGTTCTTGACACAAAAGTCTGAGGGATTAGCGGAAGTACAGCAGCTGGTAAAGCACCGGCAGAAACCATGCCTTGCGCGATGGTGTTCATGTTTACGTTTGTCTCGTCTCCATAGACATTGACACCATTGTAACCAGGATTAGAAATTCTATCGCCCTTGTTGATACGAGAAGCGTTCAACAAAGATTGATCACGGAAATCATTTGCCTGCCAGTCATCTGCCTTTAAGTAAGACATGTTTACTTTGAAAGCCAACTTATCGTTGATGGCTTTGGCATAACGCATGCTAAAGTCATAAAATCCAGTTGAAGGATTAGTTCTATCTTGTTGGTCCATTATACCAGTTCTTACATTGGCCGAAAGACCTTGGTATTGGAATGGATTCTTAGAGTTCATTAATAGGATACCATTGATTGCGTTTGGACCATACAATGCAGAAGCTGCACCAGGAAGCAATTCTACGCTTTCCAAATCCAATTCAGAGATACCTACAATGTTACCTACAGAGAAGTTTAGTCCAGGAGCTTGGTTGTCCATTCCATCAATCATTTGAACCGTTCTTACGTTACCGTTGGCATTGAAACCTCTGGTGTTGAACGATTTGAATGTCAAGGACTGGGTGCTCATTTCTACCCCTTTCATGTTGTTGAGGGCGTCGTAGAAACTTGCCTGTGGAACATCTCTAATAGCGATGATGTCCATCTTTTCTACAGAAACTGGAGATCTAAGGATGCTTTCTTCTACTCTTGATGCAGATACTACTACTTCTTGTCCTAAAATAGACACTTCAGCCAGTTCTACAGCCAAGTTGGAAACTCCTCCTGTGACCTCCACTTCTTTAGATCCGAACCCAACCATGGAAAACACCAAAGTGAAGGGAGGAGCTTGATTTACATTAAGGGTAAATTTACCGGATAGGTCAGTAATAGTTCCAATTACTTTTCCTTTCACGAGGATGTTTACCCCTACCAAAGTTTCCTTTGTGTCAGCATCCGTGACTGTACCGGAGATGGTAGTCTGAGCTAGTGCAATGGTAGTTCCCAAAGAAAGGAATAACGCCATTGAGAGCACTGAACTCCAGATTTTTCTGGTAAAATTTTTCATAGGCTAATTTTGTAAAATAGTTAAGATGGTTTTTGAATTTAGGTGAATCCAATCCAATTATTCGAAATTTATAGTAAAAAGGTAATTTTCTATCGTTTTCTATTAAAAAAAAAACAGAACCTAAAAACTATTTATTTTGAAGAAATAGTAAATAAAGAAGTAATTTTTTAGAAAAATGGTAATTATTATCCTAAAATTTAATGATACTAAATTTTATTCAAAATTATTTATCAAATCAATAATTTTGAATTCACATTAATAGTTATCCGTAGATGGTAGAAAAGCTATTTCTAGTGGATTTGGTAGTTATAAACTTTTTTTATTTTCTTCATTTACATGCTTTACCAATCTGTCACAGAGGTCTTTGATTTCTTCGGACATGTATTCATCTCCAGTACTATTTAAAATGGTCTGTGCCATTCCTCCTAGAATATCGATGTAAAACCGTTTCATTTCTACCACTGACATCTCATCTGTCCATAGATCAATTCGAAGGGTGGAATGATTCAAATTATCCCAAACATTTAAACTAATGCTTTTGGTTGCTTCTAGACCTTCGCCTTCCTTGTCTGATGCATCCCATTTTATTGCCTTGGGAAGATTTGATTCATCTAATTCAATTTGAAAGTTGATTTCTGATTTTTTCATGTGATAAACTAATTTGTTTTCTTGCTTAAAGTCGGTTTGATTTAATCGAATTGCATTTCAGGAACTTCGCCCAAAATAATCAGTTTACCTGCAGTTTTGGCTTTGATCTCGTCTACTGAAACATTGGGTGCCCGCTCTTTTAGAATAAAACCTCCCTCTGGAGCAATTTCCAATACCGCCAGGTCCGTTACTATTTTTTTTACACAACGAATGCCTGTTATTGGGAGGGAGCAAGTGGGCAATAACTTGGAATGTCCATCCTTAGAGCAATGTTGCATTGCCACGATAATATTTTTGGCTGAAGCCACCAAATCCATTGCGCCACCCATGCCTTTCACCATCTTCCCCGGAACTTTCCAGTTGGCGATATCTCCATGCTCAGAAACTTCCATAGCACCGAGAATCGTTAGGTGAACATGACCCCCACGGATCATGGCAAAGGATTGTGCAGAATCAAATAATGCTGAACCAGGTAGCATGGTGATGGTTTGTTTTCCTGCATTAATTAAATCTGGATCTACGGCTGATTCCTTTGGAAAGGGGCCAATGCCTAAAAGCCCATTTTCTGATTGCAGCACTACATCCAGATGGGCAGGAATATAGTTTGCAACTAGGGTAGGGATTCCTATTCCCAGATTGATATACTGCCTATGTTTAACTTCTTGAGCAATTCTTTTGGCAATTTGTTCTTTGGATAACATGGAATTGAAGTTTACGATGGAAAAAAATCAGCTGATGATGGATAAAGAATTAAACAGATACGGTTCGTTGCTCAATTCGTTTTTCATAGAAATCCCCTTGGAAAATCCGTTCAACATAAATCCCCGGTGTATGGATCTGATTTGGATCTAAACTTCCTGCCGGAACCAGCTCTTCCACCTCTGCGATGGTAATTTTTCCTGCTGTGGCCATCATGGGATTAAAGTTTCTCGCTGTACCCTTAAAAATCAAATTCCCTGCAGTATCTCCTTTCCAGGCCTTCACCAATGCAAAATCAGCTTCCAATGCAAGCTCCATGAGGTACAACTTTCCATTAAACTCACGAATTTCCTTTCCTTCAGCAACTTCAGTACCTACTCCAGCAGGGGTAAAAAAAGCGGGTATTCCTGCGCCTCCAGCTCGAATTCGTTCAGCAAGAGTGCCCTGAGGGAGCAGTTCTACCTCCAATTCACCTTCCAAAAGTTGACGTTCAAACTCTTCGTTTTCTCCGACATAGCTTGAGATCATTTTTTTGACCATTTTTTGATTGAGTAAAAGACCAATTCCAAAATCATCCACGCCAGCATTATTCGAAATTATCGTTAGGTTTTGAATTCTTCTTTTGAGTATGGCTGCAATGCAATTTTCAGGTATTCCGCTCAATCCAAAGCCCCCCATCATGAGTGTGGCCCCATCCTGAATGTCCTTTACTGCTTCCTCAGCATTTTTAACTGTTTTATTGATCATTGCCTTCCTTTTTTATAAGATAAAGATAGCTTGTTCTCGGTCTAGCATCAACTGGTTTTTTAAATCATCCAAACTAGCAAACTTTTTTTCTTCTCTTAAAAATGCTTCGAAGTAAACCGTAAGTTCTTTCCCGTATAAGTCCCCTTGAAAATCAATCAAATGTGCTTCAATAGTCTTTTTGCCCCCTTCGACAGTTGGCCTATCTCCAATATTTAACATGGCCTTGTAGCGGTTTCCATTGATTTCCACATACACCGCATAGGCTCCATCCCTTGGAAGAAGCTTGTACGGGTCTTCTACTTGAATATTTGCGGTTGGGAATCCTATGGATCGTCCAATTTGTTGTCCCTGGACCACCAAACCACTGAGGCTGTATGATCTCCCTAAATATTTACTAGCTGTATGGATATCGCCTTCTGCTAAGGCATTTCTGATTTTGGTGCTCGATACGCCCAATTCATCGACATCCTGTCTTGAAATTTCTTCCAGTTCAAAACCAAAAAGATGGCTGTGGCTTTGGAGGTACTCAAAGCTGCCTTCCCTGTTTTTACCAAATCGGTGATCATAGCCGATCACCAATGTTTTCGTTTGAATTTTGTCCACCAAAATTTTCCCGATAAACTCTTCCGAACTCATTTGAGAAAATTCCTCCGTAAAGGGTAGCACCAGCAAATGATCGATTCCCATTTCAGTTAAAATGCTCACTTTTTCTGAAAAAGTAGAAAGGAGTCGAAGCGTATTGTTTGTTGGTTGTAAAACTAATCTGGGATGCGGCCAATAGGTGAGGAGCACAGTTTCTCCTCCTTTACTCTGAGCCAGTTCTTGGAGCCTGTTCAAGATTTTTTGATGTCCCAAATGCACCCCATCAAAAGTTCCTGAGGTTACTACGGCATTTTTAGGTGGATGAAAATCAGTTAAGCCCTGGTAGATTTTCATTGTGCCTGGATTTAATTTCTTCAACTAACTGAGGCAGTTCATGGGCATCTGTCAACGAATGATCGCCAATACGAGTTCTACACAAGGATTTTAGGTACGCGCCTACGCCCAATAGTTCACCTAAATCTCTAGCCAAACTCCGGATATAGGTTCCTTTGGAACAACATATTCGAAAGTCGACTTCGGAATCTTCAAATCGTGTAAGTTCAAATTCTCGAACCTCTACTGGTCTTGGTTCCATTTTCACTTCAATTCCTAACCGTGCAGAAGTATACACCCGTTTTCCATCTACTTTGATTGCGGAATGCATCGGAGGGATCTGTAAGATGTTGCCAGTGAGTTGCTGAATAGCCGATTGCAGTTGTTCTAAGGTGATCGAAGACGGGTCAGCTACTGGAATGATGGGTTTTTCGAGATCAAAAGATTCTGTGGTAGCACCAAGCACAAATGTGCCGGTGTACTCTTTTTCTTGTCCCATGAATCCTTCAATTTGCTTTGTCATTTTGCCAGCGCAAACGATGAGTAATCCAGTCGCTAAGGGGTCCAGTGTACCTGCATGGCCTACTTTTTTGATGCGCAAGGCATTTCTGACTTTTTTGACCACATCAAAGGAGGTCCATTCCAATGGTTTGTTGATTAAAAAAACTTCACCGTAAGCTTCTTGCTGCATGGGTAAGGGATTGCCTTCGCTGAGAATTGGGAAATTACGATTTTGGAGACTTTGCAAAAATGGCGTAAAACTCTACGATAAATCCAGAAAGTGTGATTATAGGGCCAAGTGTTAGGCCCATAAATCCATTTCCGTGAGGCGTGGAATCCATTCCCATGATGACAAAACCCAAAACAATCATGCCTAAACCTAGGAATAGGAGCAGGTAATTTTTCTTAGAAAAAGGAAATGAAGTATTGCTCATGAATTAATAAAGTTCGTCTAAAGACATGTTTAAGTATTTGTTCACCGATCGTAAAGTACTGATTCCAGATAAGCATCCACCGGAAATTATCAAACCTGCAAATAGAAGAAGCATAAGCTCGGTGTTTTGAAGTGAAGCAAATCCTTCAATATTTCCTTTGGTATATTCTAAGAGTGCAAAAAGAATTGCTGAGGCCAAAACACCCGCCAATATGCCAAATAAGAATGCTCGAATAAGAAAGGGCTTACGGATAAACCCTCGAGTGGCACCGACAAGTTGCATGGATCTAATCAAAAAGCGTTGGGAGAAAAGAGCCAAACGAATCGTATTATTGATGAGCATGATTACAGTCACGATCAGAATCAAAATAAACCCTCCCATAATTAAAGATACTTTGAAGAGGTTTTTATTGATTGAATCCACCAAATCAGTCATGTAAGAAATTTCAAATACTCCTGGCTGATTTTCCAGCTCCTTTGCGATCAAGGCAAGCTGTTCGGAACTTTGAAACTCTTCTGAAACCGAAAACACATAGCTATCTCGAAGAGGGTTATCTTCTAAAAATTTGGTAAAATCTTCACCTGTATTTTCAATAAAAGTTTCAGCGGCTTCTTTATCAGAAATGAATCGTAGGTAAACGCTATCTTCTGTGTGCAACACAAAAGGTCTTTCTGACAAATTCTTGCGTAAATCTGCAAGTTGCTTTTGGCTTAGCCCCTTATCTAGGAAAACCTGAATCTCAATATTTTCTCGAATTATTTTGGTAAGGGAGCTCGCCTGAATCAAAATTATTCCAAAAAGACCAACGATAAAAAGTGATAAAGTCGTGCTAAATAGGACGCTACCAAACTTAAAATACCCTAGTTGTTTTTTTGCTTTTGCTGGATTAGCCATGAAATATCAAATTCTAGTCAAAAATAGAAAAGCTTAGGCGATTTACCCAATAACGGGTGGAGAAAGGATGGGAATAAGTCTATCTTCAGTAATTCCCCATATTAAGTCTTTTTTTTCTCCTTTAATTAAGGATAGGCCAGTAAAATTCCCAAAGCTTGGCAGCACCAGCACATTGTCAGAATAGTGGAAGCATGGGATTCGTACCCGCTGCTTCGCTCTTCCTTTGAGTAATATTCCAGGATGAATGTGTCCACAAATAGTAAGAAGTCCTGCTGGAGGGAGGGTTGGCTCATGAGAGAGTAGCAAGGAGCCTAAGACTATATTGTGGGTATGAACCTTTAAACGGGAGTCCTGGTACTTTTCCGAAGGCAGAATATCATGATTGCCAATCACCAAATGGAAGGATGTGGTTGGAAAAAGTCCTAAAAAATTGAGTAGTTTTTCCCATTCTTCATTCCAACTACTATGAAACAAATCCCCTAAAAAATAGACCTCCTTGGGTGAGTACTTCGACACCAAGCTAGTCAGTACCTGGTAGTCCTGGTCATGCACTTTTTCAGAAATAGGGATTCCTGATTTACGAAAGTGGGATGCTTTGCCAAAATGTAAATCTGCAACCAATAGTACCGCCCATTCACTGATCCAAACTGCTTTTTCTGGCAAGAGATCGAGTTTTAAACCTCCAAAATCAAATGGTGCAGTATTCATGGAAAATTTTTTTTAATCGAAAACAAAAAAGCATTATTTCGTGTCTCGTATTTCTAAAACACCGCCTCATGAAAAAAGTTACGCTCAATTCTGGTCTTTTCCTTATTTTCTTTTTTGCATCCTTTATAGTTAATGCTCAAACAGAAAGTTCCATTCTTGGTCTCTGGTACAATACTGAAAAAACGGCTCAAGTGGAAATTTTAAAAAAGGGATCGGAGTTTATTGGAAAGATCGTATGGTTGAAAGATCCAAATCCAGGAGGAAAGCCAGCTTTAGACAAGGATAATCCAAATCCAAAATTAAAATCAAGACCATTGATGGGGCTTAATCTTTTGGAAGGCTTAAAATTTTCATCGGGCATGTGGGAAGATGGAACCATCTATGACCCAAAAACTGGGAAAACCTATTCTTGCCAAATCCAATTGAAGTCTGCCCAAGTGTTGGAAGTTAAAGGATACATTGGGTTTTCTTTGATTGGCCGAACTGTAGAATGGACTAAGGTGAAGCGGTAATTGGCCAATTACTAGCTGCTGTGCTTTTGATAAAAGTCTTCAATCAGCCTACTCAGCTGTTCAAACTCGATGAGAAATGCATCATGCCCTGCAGGAGAGAGGAGTGTAGCATGCTCTCCTTTTTTGATCGGTTTGATCAACTCCTGAGACTCCTGATCAAGAAATAACAAATCGGAATTGACACCGACTGCCAAAACGGTTGCTGAGATTTCAGCCAGTGCTTTCGCGCATCCCCCTCGGCCTCTACCAATATCATGACTATCCATGGCTTTTGTTAAGGTCCAGTAGGAAAACGCATTAAATCGTTTTGTTAATTTGGAACCTTGGTAGCGAAGGTAAGAGGAGGCCAAAAACCCATCTAATTTGTCAGTTGTCTCTTTCTGTTTGGCATTGAGATCCTGAGGATTTCGATAGCTAAGCATTGCCATTGCACGAGCGGCTTCAAGGCCCTTTAATCCAGCATCATCTTGTGGTTGTCCCCAAGAGCTATCGGTTGCAATAGCCATTCGCTGGGCTTCGTTAAATCCAATTACCCAGGGGGAAGTTTTGGCTGTAGCTGCTACTGCAATTACATGTTGCAACTTATTGCCCAAAAGGTAAGCCCATTCCAAAGCCACTTGTCCTCCTAATGATCCACCAATAAGCGTATGGATCGAATCGATTTTCAAATGGGTACGAAGCAGTTCCAAGCTATTAGCCAAGTCTCGGGTGGAAACTAAAGGAAAACGATCGTAATAAGGTGCCCCAGTTTTTGGATTTTCAGAAAGTGGATTGGTAGAGCCATAGCAGCTTCCTAGGAGGTTGGCACAGATGATAAAGTGGTTCGTAAAGTTGTAGATCGCCTTTTCACCTACAATCCCGCTCCACCAGTCTGCCGCATTGGAATCACCCGTAAGGGCATGAACTACCCAGATGACATTGGATGCATCCGCGTTTAGGCTTCCATAAGTGGTGTAGGCCACAGTGAAATCCTCCAAAACCTCACCTGATTCTAAAGTTAACGGGACTGATGATTTGTAATTTCTGGTAATCATTCTGAGGGGAAATTTCCTAAGTTTTTGAAAAATAGGAAATCCCTTCAAAAATACAGCATCAACTCAAGAAACTAGTTTTTAAAAGACCAGAAACCCAATACTTAGAGCTGCCCTTCTGAATACCTAAAAATAGGATGTATGGCCTCTGGATCAGGCTTGATTGTAGTCAATTCCTTTACCAAACCATTCGTAAGTCCATAGACCCAGCCATGCACTTCAGGCGACTTTCTATTTTGCCAAGATTTTTGAAGAATAGATGTTTTGATTAAATCTTGGCACTGCTCGAGCACATTGAGCTCTACCAATCGATTTACCCGATCTGTATGGTTCGAGATCCCATCAATTTCTGCTTGATACATTTTATAGACTTCCTTGATATTACGAAGCCATTTATTGATCAATCCAAAACTTTTGTTTCCCAATGCCGCTTCTACTCCTCCACAGCCATAATGCCCACAAACAATGATGTGATCCACTTCTAGAACTTCCACTGCATATTGAAGTACAGATAGTAGATTTAAATCTGTATGCACCACCATATTGGCAATATTCCGGTGTACAAAGACTTCGCCCGGATCCGTACCAGTAATCTCGTTTGCAGGAACTCGGCTATCTGAACAGCCTATCCATAAAAACTTAGGTTTCTGTTGGTGGGAAAGTCGATTGAAAAAGTCTTTGTCCTGTTGAAGTTTCTCTTCAGACCAAGCTTTATTTTGGAGCAATAATTTTTCGTATGGGTTCATAAATCTTCGTTTTTATAGAATGAATAACCTTCAATCAAAATAGTTATGTTTTTAGAGGTTGCACTGCTGATAAAATCATTCAATACATCCTGTATATCGTGATCGATAAACCGTGCCAAGGCTGCATTTAAGACCACCTTGCTTCCATCAGGAATCTGACTTAATTCCTTAATTAATAGCGCTTTATTTAAAAAGGAAACATCTTTTTGAAGTTTGATTAGGTAGTTTCCCTTATGCTCTGTCACCAAGACTGAGCGATTGAAATTTGTTTTTATCACAAAAAATAAACCAACTACCATTCCAATCCCTATACCTACTAGAAGGTCTGTAAGTAAAATAGCAACCACTGTAACCATAAATGGTAAAAATTGGTCCCATCCCTTTTTATATTCATTTATAAAAAGAGTAGGTTTTGCAAGTTTAAAACCCACCACAAGTAAAACTGCTGCTAAGCCACTTAGAGGGATTTGATTCAACAATCCAGGAATACTTAGCACCAAAGCCAAAAGTAAGAAGCCATGTAAAATTGTCGACAGCTTTGTTTTTGCACCCGATGCAATATTTGCAGACGTTCGCACAATCACAGCTGTAATAGGAAGCCCTCCCACAAATCCAGAGACAGTATTTCCAATCCCTTGGGCAATCAATTCTCTGCTTGTGGGGGTGCTCCGTTTGTATGGATCCATTTTATCACCTGCTTCGATGGAAAGTAAGGTTTCTATACTTCCGATAACTGCAAGCGTCACAGCGATAACCCAAAAACTAGAAGTGGTGATTAGGTCAAATTCTGGAAAAGTCAATAAGGTGGGAAGCTCTTTCCAGCCTGATAAAGTAGGTAGGATCACCAGGTGTTCATTGTCCAATACCCATTCTGGCTTTATTCCCTTGTAAAGATTATTTAGACCAATACTAGCCAGTACTGCCCATAATGCTCCAGGTACAAAACCCAAAAACCGATTTTTCTTGATTACAGGTCGTTCAAAAAATAGAATCAAACCCAAGGATAACAGCACAATTGGAATAGCTCCAGGACTGAAGTAGACAAATGCATAATAAATTTCAGAGAAGGTATTGTGCGCATCCGGTTGATTAAAAGCAAAATCTCCCAAAAAATCCTTATCGTAACCTAAAGCATGTGGGATTTGCTTGAGTATTAAAATTAGTCCGATAGCGGTAAGCATGCCTTTAATAACCGCATTCGGGAAATAATATCCGATAACCCCAGCTTTAGCAATGCCTAGAAAAAATTGAATAATCCCTGCTGCTACCAAAGCCCCCAAAAACAAAGGAAATGTTCCTAAGGTGGTAATTGAATCCAATACAATTACAGTAAGGCCCGCTGCTGGACCACTTACAGATACAGAAGATTTGGAAATTGCTCCAACTACAATTCCACCAAGAATACCAGCAATAAGGCCTGAAATGGGGGGCGCTCCACTGGCAATTGCAATGCCCAGGCAAAGTGGTAAGGCCACCAAGAAGACTACTAAACTGGACTTTAAATCATTGGCGAAGGTTTCGCTAATCTTATTTTCCATAGTTAAATTTAACCAAAAAAAATCAATTGTATAAAAGTTGTTACTGTAATAGTTAAATCTAATTTATGTAAAAAGTGTTTAAAAAAAAATAGAAAAGGCTAACCTGCTAATGGCTAGCATGTTCTATTTTTTCTTTGATAGTTAAATTATCAAAAGGAGTTTTTATCCTTAATTTTTAGTTTAAAAGGGCTTCTACTGCTTTATCAATCTCTTTAAAATCAAACTTAGAACTGGCGAATTCTAATTTTGTACGGATTTCTGCTAAGCAAAGGTTTCCTATACTTCCTTCGTGGCTGTGGGCTACTTTATCTTGATTGGGCACAAAGCGTTTCGCTTCTATATCCTCCCCAACCTGCTTGTACGCATCCCGGAAGGGAACGCCTTTTAGCACCAACTCATTGACGACTTCCACAGAAAATAGATGCATGTAAAATGGATCTTCCAGGATGTTTCTTCTCACCTGAATTGATTTCAGCATAAAATGACTCATCTGAAGGCAGGAACGCATGGATTCGAGTGCTGGAAAAATTTCCTCTTTTAGCAGCTGCATGTCTCGGTGGTACCCAGTAGTAAGATTTGTAAGTAAGAATCCAATTGTCCCCGGAAGGCTTTGAATTTGATTCGTTTTGGCACGAATCAATTCGAACACATCGGGATTTTTTTTGTGGGGCATGATGCTACTTCCCGTAGTTAACTCATCAGGGAAAGCGATAAATCCAAAATGGGGGTTACAAAAAAGGACGGCATCTGAGGAAAGTTTATTCAATGTTCCCGCCATTCCCGCCAAAGCAAAGGCAATTGTTCGCTCGGTTTTCCCTCTGCTATTTTGTGCATTGATGACATTGTGGTGTAGGTCAGCAAATCCCAATAGGCGAGTAGTCATTGTTCGATTTAGTGGAAAACTAGATCCGTAGCCTGCAGCAGATCCTAGAGGATTTTTATTACTCAACTCAAAAGCTACTTGGAGTAAATTCAAGTCCTCGCTCAGCCCTTCTGCAAATGACGCAAACCACAATCCGAAGGAGGAAGGCATTGCCAATTGGGTGTGGGTATAGCCTGGCATCAAGTCTTCTTTGTGTGTTTCAGCCAATTGGATTAACTGATTGGCTAAACTATTGGCCTCCTCAAAAATCTCACGGATTGCATCCCGATAAAATAATTTTAAATCCACCAAGACCTGGTCATTTCTGCTTCTACCACTATGAAGTTTTTTTCCAACCTCTCCATAGCGCCGGGTCAAAACAAGCTCTACCTGCGAATGTACATCTTCAACGCCCGCCTCAATGACAAACTTGCCTTGCTTTATTTCCTCGTAAATTTCCTTAAGTCCCTTTTGAAGAAGCAAATTTTCTTCACCAGTCAATAAATTGATACTTTCCAGCATTTCAGCATGTGCCATCGATCCCAACACATCATAGGGAGCCAAAAGGATATCAAATTCAGGGTCTCTTCCAACTGTAAATTGTTCAACCTCCTTTTTGCTGGTTGTAGTTTTTTGCCAAAGTTTCATTGCGATTGCTTCGTTTGGAGGTAAAGGCTTGCGTAGTTTTCAAGAATGGAAATGTAGGTGGTGATGCCATCCTTCACTTCTTGCTTAAAGATAAATTCATCAGCCGTATGGGAGCGAGCCGAATCTCCTGGGCCAATTTTTGCCGATGGGTAGGGGATTAATGTCTGATCGGATAGGGTAGGGCTTCCAAATTTTTTTAATCCCATGCTTGTTGCCACTTGCTGCAAAAGATGCTCCTCAGGTAAGTTAGATGACCTTAATCGCATGGATCGAGGAACTAAATCTGCTTTTAGCACTGATTTCAACTCCTCCAAGACCTCCTCATGAGTGTACAATTCATTGATTCGGATATCCAAAACGTAACGACACAAGTCAGGTACCATATTGTGTTGGTCCCCAGAATGAATGACTGTGCAAGAAACTTTAGTAGGACCTAGAAAAGGAGATATTTTTTGGAATTGGAAATTTTTCACCTTCTCCAAATCGTTTAAAGCTAAATAAATTGCATTGATTCCTTCCTCTCTGGCAGCATGTCCAGCTTTCCCTTTCACAGTTCCCTCCAGTACTAAAAGCCCTTTTTCTGCGACAGCTAATCTCATTTGAGTGGGTTCACCTACGAGCACAAGATCGGCAGGTGGAAGAATCGATATTAGGCTTGAGATGCCTTGAGGACCGGAAATCTCTTCCTCAGCAGAGGCCACAAGTAATAAGTTGAAGGGTAAATCCTTTCCTAAGAAGTGACAGAAAGTTGCAATTAAGGAAACTAGCGGGCCACCAGCATCATTGGAACCGAGTCCAAAGAGTTTTCCCTCGTGCTCTTCAGCTGAAAATGGATCTCGGGTATATCCGGTATTGGGTTTTACGGTGTCGTGGTGGGAATTCAACCAAATAGTGGGTCGATTCTCTTCAAAAGGGGTTAAAAAGGCCCAAACATTATTTCCTTGCCGTTGGGGAACAATTCCTTTTTTTATTAAATAATTGGCGATTGCATCCGCTGTGCCTCCTTCTTCCTTCGAAAAAGAGGGGATAGAAATCAACTGCTTCAGTAAAGCGATCGCTTCAGCTTTCAGTTCCTCCATCAATACAATTCGTAACGTTGTCTTTCGATAATGGTACCCGCTTTTTTCCCTTTTACAGCCATGAGCAAGTTTTCTGCTTTACCTATCCAGACACGCTGAACTCCTTGTTTTAAGGCTTCAAAGGCATTGTCCAGTTTAGGAATCATGCCCGAATGAATTACGTTTTCCTTCCGTAACTCTTTGTAAATGTCTTCGTTGATCAGTGGGATGATGGATTGATCATTTTTTTCATCAACCAATACACCTGCTTTATTGAAACAGAAATACAAATCTATGGGATACTCCTTGGCAAGGCTTGTGGCAAGGGCAGATGCGATTGAATCTGCATTGGTGTTTAGTAGCTGCCCTTTTTTATCGTGTGTAATAGCATTCACTACAGGAATGAGTCCAGCTTGAAGGAGCTGCTGAATTAGGGTAGTATTTACTTCTTTTATGTCTCCAACAAATCCAAAGTCTATCTCTTTTACTGGTCGCTTTGTAGATCGAATCAAATTGCCATCTACGCCACTCATTCCCAATGCATTTACCTTTAATGCTTGTAACTTGGCCACAACACTTTTACTGATTAAGCCAGCATACACCATTGTTACGATATCAAGGGTATCCTTGTCTGTAATTCGGCGTCCATCCACCATTTCTGGCATGATACCCATGCTTTCACCAAATCGAGAGGCCATGACCCCACCCCCATGTACCAGGATTTTATATCCCGGAACCTTGGCAAAAATGCTCAGAAACTCATCCAGTTTCTCTGGATAGTCAATGACATTTCCTCCGATTTTGATGATAGAGATTTTCATAGGTCTCCCAAATTAATAAAATTACTTCAGTAGTTTGCTTAGAACTGCCTGTGCAGCATAAACACGGTTGAGCGCCTGCTGCTGAACCAATGATCGGGGACCGTCAAGAATTTCATCCGATAACTCTACATTTCTTCTTACTGGGAGACAATGCATTACTTTAGCCTCTGGTGCATTTTTGAGGTGTGCTTCTTTAAGCATCCATCGCTCATCCGTACACAAAATCTTTCCGTAATCATTGAAAGCGGACCAGTTTTTAACATACACAAAATCAGCATTTTGAAGTGCTTCGCTTTGATTATTGGTAATAGTAGCTCCCTGAGTAAACTCGGGATCTAATTCATAGCCTTCTGGATGGCAAATGGTGAGGTCATGGCCCATCCCTAAACTCCATTCTGCAAAGCTATTGGCTACTGCATGCGGTATCGCCTTGATATGTGGTGCCCAGGTGAGGACCACTTTCGGATTTTTTTTGCCTTTAGCCAATTCTTGAATGGTGAGTTGGTCGGCCAAACTCTGCAGGGGATGACGAATGGCAGATTCTAAACTTACGACCGGAATTTTGCAGTACTTGATGAATTGATGCAGCACAAAGTCAGCAACATCTTCTTCCTTTTGAGTGAGCGAAGGAAAAGCTCTGATTGCCAAAATATCAAAGTAGGAACCCAATACCCCGGCAGCATCTTTGATATGTTCCACAGTACCCTTGTTCATGATTGCACCTTCTTGCATTTCAAGAGCCCAACCTTCCTTGTCCATATTGAGAATGATTGCTTCCATACCCAACTGCTGAGCGGCGATCTGGGTAGAAACGCGGGTGCGTAGGGAAGGATTCAAAAAAATACAGCCCACTCGTTTTCCCTTACCTTTTTCAGCGTGTAGGCTTGGATTAGCTTTGTATGCTGCTGCCAGATCTAGCAATTCCTGACCGAGTGCTTTAGATTCAAACTTGATAAAATGCTCCATGGTAGGGAAATTTTAGTGAATTTAGCTTGCCAACACTTCTTTTAAAGCGGTTACAAATGAATTTAGCTGATTCCAGTCAACTGACAAAGGAGGAAGGAGTCGAATGGTTTCCTTTCCTGCTGCCGAACCGGTAAACATCTTGTATTTGGATACCAACAGGGAACGAATGGGCCCAGCGTCTTGATTTAGATCCAAGCCAATCATCAACCCTTTACCTCGTACTGCTACCACACCTGGGATAGTTCGGAGTTCGGCCATCAGCCGCTCTCCAAGTTCTAATGCTTTTTCTTGCAAACGCTCGACCTCAAGTACCTCCAATACGGCAAGACCTGCCGCGCAAGCGAGGTGATTGCCTCCAAAGGTGGTTCCTAAGAGCCCATAGCTGGCCTTAAATTCAGGAGATAGTAAAAGACCTCCAATTGGGAAACCATTTCCCATACCCTTGGCGATGGTGATTAGGTCTGGATAAACTCCATCCACCCATTGGTGTGCAAAAAATCTCCCGGTGCGGCCATAACCAGACTGTACCTCATCTAGGATGAGTTTGGCCTCGTATTTCTTCGCCAATTCGTAAAGGCCAAGTAAGAAATCTGGGTTGGGCACCTGAATTCCACCCACACCTTGGATTCCTTCTACAATGATTCCGGCAATGGATCCTGTGGAAAGGGCTTTTTCTACCGATTCCAGATCGCCAAACGGAAGAATATGGAAATCCTCACGCGCATTGCAGGGAGCCACTAGTTTGGGATTGTCCGTTAGGGCTACCGCAGCAGAGGTACGGCCATGAAAAGACCCTGTAAATGCGATAAATCCAGATTTCTTCGTCACAAATGAAGCCATTTTCAAGGCATTCTCATTTGCCTCTGCACCTGAATTCACCAGAAATAGCTGGTAGCTGTGCAAACAGGATAATTCCGCAAGTTTGTCTGCGAGGGTCTGCTGAATGGGGATTTGAATTGAATTGGAATAAAACCCCAATTGGTTGACCTGCTCGCTGATTCGTTTGACATAGTGGGGATGACTATGCCCTATTGAAATCACCGCGTGGCCGCCATACAAATCCAAATACTCCTGACCTTGGTCGTCCCACAAGCGACATCCATCGGCTTTGACTAAGGTTACTGGGATCAGGGGATAGACGTCGAATAAATTCATCTTTTAGAGTCTAAGTAGGTTGATTTTTGGAGAACGTTTAGTCTAGAAAGCGATTGATTTTAGGTTTAAACCCATTTTCTCATCCAAACCAAAGGCAAGATTAAAGTTTTGTACTGCCTGTCCAGAGGCACCTTTTAAGAGGTTATCTATGGCGGAATAGACCACGAGCTGTCCTTTTTCTACTTGAAGGGAGAGGAGGCACTTGTTGGTATTGACCACTTGTTTTAAATCGAGTTCCTGCCTAGAAATATGTGTGAATGCTGAATGAACATAAAACTCCTGATAGGCTTCAATCGCTTCCTCCTGTGTTCCACTGAATGGGAAATAGGCCGTAATCCAAATCCCTCGTGTGAAGTTTCCTCGGTAGGGAACAAAAAGAAGATCTACTTCATTTGCAGGATTTAGCTGCTGGAAAGTTTGATTGATTTCTTTCAAGTGCTGGTGTGTAAACAACTTGTATACCGATACATTGGAGGTTCTATAGCTAAAGTGCGAGGTTTCCGTTAAGCTTTTTCCCGCTCCAGTCGAGCCAGTTATTCCAGATACATGCACAGGTCCCTGAACCCATCCCTTTTGTATTGCGGGAGCGAGTGCCAGTTGAATTCCAGTAGCAAAGCAACCGGGGTTGGCAATTCGTTTTGCCTTACTAATTTTTTTGGTGTTGACCTCAGGTAGTCCGTACACAAATCCAGCTGACTCATCTCTAAAATCAGTAGACAAGTCAATGATTACGGTGGCATCTGGAAAAGAATGCTGCTTGAGAAAATTGGAAGCTTCCCCATGGGGCAAACACAAAAAAACAGCATCAAGCCCTGTTGTTGGAATTACATCTGTGAATCGAAGGTCGCAATCCCCTAACAAATCACGATGTACCTGATCTACGCGGATACCTTTTTGACTATTGGAATGCAGGCAAACTAATTCGCAAGCTGGGTGATGGACTAGAAGTCGAATCAACTCAGCTCCTGTGTAGCCTGCTGCTCCAATGATGGCTGTTTTTACCTTAGTCATTTGAATTGTTCACCTTGTGAAAAATAGCGGTTTGGTTACCCAAAATACGGGTAAAGCCTTTGACATCCTCTCCTGTATAGCCTTTGTTCATTTCTCCGTAGGAACCGAATTTGGCAGACATCAAGTCATGTTCGGATGTAATTCCAAGCAAGGTAAATCGATAGGGATGCAGCATCACTCGTACTTCACCTGAAACCTGCTCTTGCGTACTTTCAAGAAAAGTCTCAAAATTTCGCATTACAGGATCCAAGAAGTGGCCTTCGTGGAGATGATTGCCATAAAACTCGGACACCTGTTTTTTCCAATAAGCCTGCCATTTGGTCAAGGTATGTTTTTCAAGCAATTGATGTGCTTTGATCAAAATTAAGGGAGCCGCTGCTTCAAAGCCAACACGGCCTTTAATGCCTATAATCGTATCTCCTACATGGATGTCTCTGCCGATTCCGAAAGGAGCAGCTAAAGACTGCAGTTTTAAAATGGCTTCTACTGAACTAGCATATTGCATTCCATCGATTCCTCTAATTTCTCCTTGAACGAAAGTCAATTTTATTTCTTTTGGCTCTTTTTCGGTAACTGGAGTAGGCCAGGCTTCTTCAGGTAGGAATTCTGACGATGTGAGTGTTTCTTTTCCACCTACAGAAGTTCCCCATATCCCTTTGTTGACCGAATAGGCTGCTTTCTCAAAATTCATGGTCACTCCATGTTTTTTGAGGTAGTCTATTTCCTCCTGTCTACTGAGTTTAAGATCTCGGATCGGCGTGATGATTTCAACCTCTGGAATAAGAATTTGGAAGATCATGTCAAATCGTACCTGGTCATTTCCTGCACCTGTAGAGCCATGGGCTACTGCTTGAGCTCCGATGGATTTGGCATATTCGGCAATAGACTTGGCTTGCACAATGCGCTCAGCAGATACCGAAAGGGGATAGGTGTCATTTTTGAGCACATTTCCATAGACCAGGTAGCGGATTACCGACTGGTAGTAATCTTGAACCACATCCAAAATCCGAAATGAAGCTACTCCTAAAGCATGTGCACGACGTTCAATGTCTTGGAGTTCACTTGCCGAAAATCCGCCCGTATTCACTAAAACGGCATGAATTTCATGTCCCAAATCTTTGGAGAGGTGAAGTGCACAAAAGGAGGTATCTAATCCACCGCTGTAAGCTAAAACTACTTTTTTCATAAGGTCAATTGTTGTGGAAAGGAGAGGAAACATGTTTCGAAAATCAAGAATTCGAAAGTTTCCGGCAATCCTTTCCTTTTAATGTATTATTTCTTTGACTTTGGGTCAAATAACATGGCTGTACACAAGCAATTCTGTCTATTCTTGGACATCAAAATTTCGTAGTTGATACAGCTTTGACATCCTTTCCAAAATTCCTCATCATCAGTCAATGCAGAATAGGAAACAGGAATATATCCCAACTCCGAATTGATTTTCATTACTGCTGCGCCTGTCGTCAATCCAAATATGTTTGATTCAGGGTATTTCGCTTGACTAAGTTTGAATACTTCCTGCTTAATCTTTCGTGCCAAACCGTACTGCCGGTATTCTGGAGCTACAATCAAGCCAGAATTCGCAACAAATTTTCCATGTCCCCAAGCTTCAATGTAACAGAACCCTGCCCATTTCCCTTCACTGGTCAAAGCAATTACCGCTTTACCTTCCTCCATTTTAGTTTCCAAATAGGAAGGACTTCGTTTTGCAATTCCTGTTCCTCTTGCCTTCGCAGAGTTTTCCATCTCGGCAGCAATTTCGTTTGCATAAACTTTGTGGCTGTTGTCAGCTACTCTAATTGAGAATGATAGTTCTTCCATCGATTAGTCTACTAGATGCCGGCCCACAAGAAGGGCAGAACATGTAAATTGATAAATATAGTTTTAGGGAGCTATTGGTGTTTTCCTCTAGGGAAAGCAAAAGTACATCTAGGGTTATACCCTATAGGTCTGCCTCAATCGTGCAGCTAAAAAAGTTTTGGATACCAAAGCACATCCAGCCAAAGGAATTGGCATGAATAGAATAGGTGCGTTGATTCTTTTGGTTTCCATAATTTGAGGGTGCAAATGTTATACCTCCTGCAATTAATTGCAAGTATTTATTTCAATTTTTTATAATAATCCCCATTATTTTTCCAAATCATAAAAAAAGGGTCCAAAAAATCAATTTTAGACCCTTTAAGTTGACTACCTGGAAGTTATTGCGCCATTTCTTTCAAAGCTGCTACCAGTACATCGCAGTCAGCAGTACTCGTATAAATATTCGGACTTACACGTACTCCTCGTACTCCAGCTCCATCGATAGGTGCGGTAAATATCTTGTACTTATCCATCAATATTTTTCCCATATCGGCAGGACTATATTTTTCTACCCAAACATTTCCAATGCCGCAGCACCTGGCAGGATCTTCAGGGGTATTTACTCGAATACCAGGAACATTTCGAACCTGGTCTGACCAATATTTTTGGATAAATCGCAGTCGATCTTCTTTACGCTTGGAACCAATTTTCTCTTGGAAAGCAATGGAATCCAATACGGTCAAATCTGTAGCTGCGGGATGAGTTCCAATATGATTGAGGTAGGAAATGCTGGTCAGGTTTAAGTTACCTGGCGCCAGAAGTGGTTGAATTTTAGAGATTTTATCTTTTTTAACAAAAAGCAAGCCTGCACCTAAGGGAACACTCAACCATTTGTGTAAGCTGGATCCATAATAATCACAATCCAAGTCTTTCATGCTAAAAGTGAAATGCCCTACGGCATGTGCACCATCCAACATGACCTCTACACCCTGTGCATGTGCCATGTCTGCTATTTTACGCACTGGAAGAATGTGTCCCGTGATGTTTACAATATGCGGCACCATGATGAGTTTTGTCTTGGGAGTAATCGCCTTTCGGTACACCTCCACCACTTCCTCATCGGATTTAGGGTGCATGGGAATATCCACTTTTACCGTTTTTATGTCCCAGCGCTTGGATGCCAGTTCAAACATGGTTTGCATGGTTCCATAATCCTGGTTGGCAAAGATAGCCTCGTCACCAGCTACCCAAGGGTAGCCAGAAATAATCAAGTCCAAGGACTCGGTCGTATTTCGAGTCAATACCACCTCTTCGGGGGAAGCGCCGACCAAAGTGGCTAGCGCTGCAGCAGATTTAGCTTTGTTTTCAAATTGAACCCCACGCATGTAATGCGAGGCTTGGTAGTTGATCTCTCGGACATGGGTAATGTACTTTTCTAATAGCTCTTCAGGCAAAAAGCAATAGTAGCCATTCTCAAAGTTGAGGTAGTCAGGCTTGAGGCGATAGCCTGCCCGGAGCTGATCCCAAATGTCCTCACGTTCCCAATCCAAGGCATCAAAATCAAAAGCCTTCAGTTCGGAGGGAAGTAAGGATCCCCCGAGGCCTAGGGCAGCAAAATACTTTAAAAAGGAGCGCTTTTTCATGGGATTGGTATTAAAGGAGATAGGAAAGTAACCAAACTAAAAGTAAAAAAATAGCCATCCATGTAATCCAGGGTGCTCGTTTTGGAAATTCAAACTGGCAAATCGGACAAATTGAAAGAGATTGGTCTACTTCCATTGCGCAGGAGGGACATTCTTTAGTTTTCAAAATTTGGGAACTCTTTGGTGTGGAGGCTGTTTAAGACATTAAGTAACAAAAAATCAGATGAAAATAGAAATTTGGTCCGATATCGCTTGTCCGTTTTGCTACATCGGTAAACGGAAACTAGAAAAAGCTATTCAACGATTACCCGACTCCGAGGGGATAGTTTTGGAGTGGAAAAGCTTTCAGTTGAATCCAACCCTTCAAACTGATCCAAATCAAAATACATTGACCTATTTATCAGAGACTAAAGGTTGGACGATGGAGCAAACCTTACAAATGACTGCCCAAGTCACTGCAATGGGGAAGGAGGAAGGGCTGAACTTCAATTTTGAAAAGACCGCTGTAGCAAATACAAAAAGTTCCCATAGACTATTGCATTTGGCTAAAGGATATAATTGTCAAAATGAATTAAAAGAGCAGCTGTTTAAAGTCTATTTCGAAGAGGGCAAAAACATAGATGATCTGGAAACGCTGCTTCAGTGCGCCGAGCACGTAGGAATCCCTCAAGCCGAAGCCAAAAGGGTCTTGGATACGGATGAGTTTGAGGAGGAAATCGAACAAGATGTCTACGAATCCAGATTGATTGGCGTGCAAGGCGTTCCTTTTTTCGTCTTTGATCGGAAATTTGGCATATCGGGAGCCCAGCCTGACGAGGTGTTTGATCAAACCTTGCAGCAAGCCCTACAAGAATCCAATTAAAATTCGAACCCTTAATAAATTTCAAAAAAAAAGACGGGAGCTACTCCCGTCTTTTTGTCTTTTATAATTATCTAGTTTGGAACCAGTAATCAAAGGAATTAAAATTTTAAGTTCACTTAAATCGGCAGTGGACGGTAATCTGTCAACTGATGACAATTATTACCAAACCCCTCTGCTTTTCATTTTCAGCGTATACACGGCATCTGATGCAGTGATAAACAACACGTTGCGTTCCAGTGTGCCAAAGGTGACATTAGCGGTCCAGCCTTCAGGAACTGGGATATGGGCAATTTGCTCTCCATCTCGATCAAAAACGGTTACTCCCTTGCCCGTTAAGTACACGTTTCCTTTGTTATCGATAGTCATCCCATCGGATCCCATCTCGCAAAACAAGGTTTTATTGGTCAAGTACCCATCATCCTGAATATCATACTTCCAGGTTTTGGAGGCTCCAATATCCGCTACAAACAGGTGCTTTCCATCTGGTGTGCCGATAATTCCGTTGGGTTGTTTTAAATCTTGAGTTACCCGGAAAAGTTCGGTTCTATCCTCGGAAAGGAAATACACATGCTGTCCATCTTGCTGCATTTCCTTGCTTCGAACTCCCTCCCAATAGGGACGTGGATACAAGGGATCGGTAAAGTACAGACCTCCACTTGGCCGAACCCAGACATCGTTGGGACCATTTAATTTTTTGCCTTTGAAGGACGGAACCAAAACCGTTTCTTTTCCAGTTTGTAAGTCCATCTCTACCAATTCATTTTTTAAGTCTGCAGCTGCAATCAGTTTGCTATCCAATTGAAAGTACAAGCCATTGGAACGGCCGGTGCCTTCCTTGGCTAGGCTTACTTGATTGCTATTTGCATTCCATACGTAGATTTTATCGTTGGGCTGATCGGTGAAATAGATATCTCCAAAACGATTGACAGCTGGGCCTTCGGTAAAGGCAAAACCATCCTTTACCAATTCAAGTTGTGCACCTTTAGCTATAATCCCACGCTTATCATCCACTTGTGCAATAAGTGATTGACTTAGCATTAAAAGGCCTAATACTAGGCTATGGAAGTAAATTTTTGGGTTCATTCGTAAATTCATTTTCTGTTAAGTACTAAAATTATCTTATTAAGATCAGGGCTGTAAGCCATCCGAGTAATTCCTTGGTGGCTCGAAGATTCTATTTTTCCAAGAGAATGCCAATCACTTTCTTGAATATGTTTGGTGAAGACTTCATTTCCCTTCGCCATCAGGAGGTGATTTTTGTCCACCCAAATGAAATCCTGGGAGCCTGGAATCGCATATCCATACTCCTTTTTTAACCCTGTTTTTAAGTTGACTGTAGCGATACTAAAAGCTTTGCCCTGGCTCGTCTCTTGGCTTTTTTTTCGATCCAAATAGGAGATTTCAGGGGTTGTAGGTCGTCTTTTGACTGTTCGACCAATGTCCGAATCTAAGGTGTCCACCATTCCTTTTCCACGCACATATACCAAGGAATTGGGTTCGCCAAGCACAAAGAGTGCGGCCTTTCCATCGTAAAAATCGTAATAGCCCACTGGAAAAATATCATCATACAAGAGTTCTGGAGCTTCTCCAGCAATAGGGTACAACCACAGCCGTTGGGTGCCGTCTGGCTCAACGACGATGGCCGAAAAATAGGAACCGCATTCTGTCATGCTCGGCGAAAATTCACTTCGATCCGTGGTTTGGGTCAGGTTGGTAAATTTTTGTGTTCGAAAGCTGTACAGGATCAGGTCGTTATTTCCTTTGGCATCGGCTGCAGAAAAAATCAATTCGGAATCATTAATGAAGCTGGGTTGATTGTCGTATTCGGGCCGATTGGTCAGCGGCTTGGCAGTAGCAGGTAAGAGTTTGATTTTTCCACCTTTGCCTTCAACATCCATCACCCAGAGGTCAGTGGATGTCTGTGCAAACCCTTTCGTGGTCTGAATCAGTAGGCAAATGAAAAGTGTGAAATAGATTTTATACTGGATTCGCATCTCTTGGCAACTAAAGTTTGAATTTTTGGTTAGGTAAAAGTGAATCTACTTGCGCAATACACCAACACTAATTTCGATCAATTACGGCTCCAACAGGATAATTTGGCAGATCAAGCTGTTGAAGTGTTGGTTTCTCAACCTAATTTGGCTACAGAGATTAATTCTTGGCTAGTCATTCCAGCGAAGCTTCCGGACTATTTTCCAGAGGAACTGCGGCTATATTTTGAATTTTACCTTCACAAAGAAAAAGAATTTTCTGAAGGGGAGCATCGGCTAGCACAGGAGTTTTTCGAACAAAGAGGGGATATGTATCTCGCAATGCTTGGATTTTATTCCTTGCCTTATTGCTATGCTTTCGCTGATGGTGCCCAAGTGCTCGTTCGATCCCAACGAATCCTCGATAAAATCGGTGAAAGGCTAGGGGAGACCACACGTTTCGTTTTGGATGTTTTTAAACCTGGGGCATTTACTCATCAAGATGAAGCCTTTTTGACTTGTGCCAAGGTTCGCTTGATTCATGCCTTCAGCCGCTATTTTATTCGAAAATATGCACTGGATTGGTCCTCTGAATATGGAGAACCAATCAATCAAGAAGACCTACTGGGTACCAATTTGGCATTTAGTCACCTTGTACTTCGCGGAATGACCAAGTTGGGCATGTCTCCAAGTCCAAAAGAACACCAAGCAGTGCTTCGTTATTGGAAGTGGATTGGGGAGCTAATGGGGATCGAGCCTTCTTTGTGGCCTACCAATGCCAAAGAAGCATTTGAGTTGGATCGATTAATCCGAAAAAGACATCTCAAACCTTCAGATGCTGGAAAGAAACTAACGAAAGCCCTGCTTGAATTTTATCAAAAAAATATCCCTGATTCATTTTTAACAAGCCAATTGGAGGCCTTGCTTTCTTATTTTCTTGGAAAAGAAGCCTCCAAAGCAGTGGGGATTTCTGGGAATATTCAAGTACCAGGTGATTTTCTGGGACTATTTTTAAAATCATCTGGTTTAAAAACCTTTGGAGCAGTAAAGAACCACGAGTCACTGCGAAAGAACCTCGAGCGCCAGCAGATTCAGCAATTTGGGCGGGTACTTCAACTACAATTACCCGTATTAAATCGTTCATAAACGGACAGTTAGCTGTTCAATTATCCTACATTAACAATAGACCTATTTTGCTTAAACACCTTCCAGCGCTTTTTTAGCGGTTTGGCATCATTTTAGTAAATTGAATATCCATGAAAGAATTGAGGCATCGACTACAAACTATCCCAGTGGAATTAATTACCTGGGTAGCATGTATTCTTGCCATCCTCACCATCAATCCTTATTCAGACACCTTCAGCCTTTGTCCTTTGGATAATTTGGGCTTGACCTGGTGCCCTGGATGTGGATTGGGGAGGGCCATGAACCTGCTTGCTAGAGGCGAATTTCTAGCCTCTTGGGAAATGCATCCCTTGGCAGCATTGGCTTATGGAGTCATCTTTCATCGTATTTGGGTATTAATTAAACAACTAAAAAATAAAGCATACTATGGCTAATGTATTGAGACATCTTCCTGAATTGGAAGGAATGGAATTGGGTTACATCCAGGGATTGATGAAAAGCATGGATGAAGAAGAAGCGTCTTTATTTGCTCAAGTGTACCGAGCACGAAGAAAAGACCCGCAGATGATATTGATTTTGACCTTGCTTGGTTTCTTTGGCTTTGCAGGCCTACATCGCTTTATTCTAGGACAAATTGGTCTTGGAATTTTGTACCTACTTACGATTGGCTTGTGCTTTATTGGAACGATTGTGGATTTGGTGAACTACAAGAGTCTAGCCTACGAATTCAACATCAAAATGGCACATGAAACCTTAAACATGTTGTCTTATTCTTTCCCAGAAAAAGGAACTAAAGAAAGCTAAACCAACGCCACAATTTCCTTTTTGCCTTTGGTCTCCTCGGAAGCCAAAGGCTTTTTTATGCTTACCAGGTATCGTCAGCGTCTTCGGGATTAGTCAACGAAGGGATTGAAAGTACTTCTTTCCCTGTTGGAGATAGGAGCAAATGAAATTGCTGCAACCGCAATTCCAATTCTTGCAATTCCTCGTAAGATCCTTTGGTGAAGGGATAGGGGAGTTCAATCAACTCAGGTGATTTGGAACTGAAGGGAGGTGCAATCTCCCCATCGAATAGCAAGGGCCACATGGTTCTGGCACATCCTAGCCCCCAAAAGTTGAGTGGGTACTGCTTGGCATACACCTGTAGGCGCTGATTGATTTCTTTAAAAAATAGTTGTGTTTCTTCTAATCTGATACGTGAACCAGCTCTAGATTTACCTTTAGTTTTCAGGTACTTAAACTGAGATTTACCTTGCTTTTGCCGAACCAAGTAGCCTCGAAATACTTTGTGATCCAGAAGCTTGCCTTGATGAAAATAGCCCACTGCAGCCTGCCCAGCCCTAACCAATGTTAAACAGTAATGGACATCGTCCAATTCTTGAAACTTTCGTTCATGATTCCAGGATAGTGTCCACGGGAGAAAAAGTTTGATCAACCAGCCCCCCTCATTTTCAATGAGAAGCTGGTTTTTTTCAGGTAAAAAGCGAATTTCCCACCCCTTTTCGGCAGCTTGATCCACAAGGAGAAGGGTTTGAGTGTAGGATACAACTTGAGTTTGGGGTATTTTCATCGTAAAGCCAGTTCCGTAACTATCTTTGCACAAAGAAAGAAAACAATATGCAGGAAGACATACAAAAAGTGCTGAATCGGATGTGCGATCCCAAAGAAGAGGAGGCCTATCACTTTGCGGAAAAACTTGGGGGCATGGCTGATGAAGAGACGAAAGATCACCTGATTACCTTGGTTAAGGGAGATCAATGGGAAATTGCGTATTTAGCTTGTCGGGCATTGGCTAAAACTTCCTGGAATGAAGAGTCACTAGACGCTATTTTCGAAGCTATTTTTGAT
>JBILBQ010000025.1:0-26605 GCA_044353615.1 Algoriphagus sp.
TCCCGCTACAACAAGATTGACCCAAAAGAAAATACGCTCTTGGCCGAAATGGTTTACTATGGTAAGGCCTATCATTTTGTCAAATCCATCTTGCCTTGCACTTCCGACCAGTATCTGATTGGCTACACGCCAGAACAAATTCAGGCCTGTTGGGACAATGAGGACATTATTTGGGCGCATTTTATTGAGAACGAATTGTTGTTTGAAACCAATCCATTCGAAATCCGCAAGTACATCGGGGAAGCCCCAGCTACGGATGCAATTAGCGCGGATGCCCCTGGTAGAATTGGGCGTTGGCTTGGTTGGAATATTGTAGAAGAATTCGCGGTACAGCAGGACCTTAGCTTACCAGAGGTGATGCTCGAAGCGGATGCAAAAAAGTTATTTAAAGATTCTGGATATCGGCCAAGAAAACCAGAAAACTAAGTGTTTTCATCACTGCTTCGGTCGATTGAATGGCTGAATTAGCCCTCTTCAGCCAAAGATTTTTGCTGTATTTTTTGATAGTATTTGCAGAGGTGTGTGATTGCGCAGGAACTACATTTGGGACTTCTCGCCATGCAAGTGTAGCGACCGTGGAGGATCAACCAATGGTGCGCTTGATGGATATGTTGTTTGGGCAGGTGCTTGACCAACTGTTTTTCTACTTCTAGGGGAGTCTTGGCGGTTAAGGGCACTAGCCCTAAGCGCCGTGATACCCGATACACGTGCGTATCTACTGCCATATTGGGTTGTTGCCAAACTACAGAGGTAATCACATTGGCAGTTTTTCTTCCTACACCAGGCAATTTGACCAATTCATCTACGGTGGAGGGTACCTCTCCAGCAAAATCATCAAGTAGCATTTTACCTAACCCAATGAGGTGCTTGGTCTTGTTGTTGGGGTAGGAGACGGTTCTGATGTAGGGAAAAAGGGCATCAAAGTTTGTTGTCGCTAGATCGGCTGCCGTTGGAAAGTGCTTGAAAAGTTCCCTCGTCACGATATTTACACGCTTATCGGTGCACTGTGCTGATAAAACAACTGCAACGAGCAACTGAAACGTGTTTTCGTACTCAAGTTCCGTTTCCGCAACAGGCATATTTTCAGAAAAATGCTGGATAAAGGCTTCGTATCGCTGTTTTTTAAGCATGGAATCTGGAGTGTTTGACTTGACTTCTAAGTTAGGAAGAGCGGCCTTTTTACTGGCCTTAAGTCGAAAATTAATTTTAGAATAGACTAGTAGTGGTACTTTGGGGACAACTTTTTAGTTCCGAATTCGCCATTCTTTCGGATAATAGTTGTTTGCTCGTTTACCCAAATTCTTGATCCATCCCAAAGGCAGGTTTTGGTAGGTAAGCAGAACCCATCCAAGGGGGAGCTCGCTAAAGGACTGTTCTTTTTTCCGTAAAAAATCCAAGGCTTCCTCCACAGAGAGTTCCTGCTGAGGAAATCCATTTTTGGGAAGTGTAGAGAGTGCCCATTCGTGACTAGGAATCCATTCCTTCCCCTGTTTTTTGCCTAACTCCACCCCGAAATAGCGAATGCTCAGCACCTGAGCCAATTTTTCTAGTTCTTGGAAATAGCCTCCGTTCATTCTGAAGTAGGCATCTTGTAGGTGGTAAAATTTTCCTGACCCATCCCCTCCTACTTCTTTTTCAAGTACTGCAGCCTCTTTTTCTCCTACCCGCTTGAGGCTGTGGTGTTTGAATTCTTTGGTTGTTGGAGCCTCTTGAATATAAGCTCCCTCGGGTCTTCGCAAGACGGTGATGAAAAACCCTTCTCCCGCCACCTTGTGTGGAAAAAAACGGTAGCCAAAAAAGGTGCCTTCTTCGGTACTAACTTCCGTTTCCACGATGCCCCAACTTGGATCTATGGGGATGCGTACGGGTTCAAAGGCAAATTCTTCGGTTAAAAAACGAAGGATCTCTTCATTTTCTTTTTCGTTGAAGGTGCAAGTGGAGTATAGGAGGTAGCCCCCGCCTTTTACCAATTCTCCTGCCTTGTCCACAATGCGTTTTTGTCGGGCCGAACACAAGTTCACGTGATCCGCTGACCATTCTGCTCGGGCCTGTGGGTCTTTGCGAAACATTCCTTCTCCAGAGCATGGCGCATCCACGAGTACCAGGTCAAAAAACCCCTCCAAAGGGCTGAAATGCTCCGGGTCATTGTTCGATACTACCGTGTTGCCAAGGCCCCACTTGATTACATTTTCCTTTAAAATTTGAGCCCGAGAGGCAATGACTTCATTTGCTACTAGCAAGCCCTCTTCTCCCAAATAGCTGGACAGCAAGGTGCTTTTTCCGCCAGGGGCAGCCGCCAAGTCCAAGTACATCCCTTTTTGTATTTTTTGAGATTCTAGGACATGGGAAATAAACATTGAGGATGCTTCCTGCACATAGTAAGCGCCGGCATGGAAGGTAGGATCCATCGTAAAGCTGGGTCGCTCCTCCAAAAAATACGCGTCTTTAGCCCAGGGAATCGCTCGCTTTGGGTAGGGGATCTCTGCAAACTTCCGCTGATTGAGCCGAATGGATGTTTGCGACGGAAGGGCCAATCCCTCCTTAAAAAGCGCAAACTCTTCGGATCCAAGTAGTGCCAGCATTTGAGTTTCAAATGCTTCTGGGAGTTGATTTTCGGCCATCATACAAATATAGAGGATATCTGTCCTTCTTAGATCCTTCCTAAACTTGGCGAGACTCTTCTAAACCTGCAACGGCTATTCTTTAAGAATCATCCTCCTCGTCTTCAAAACCCTCTTCATCATCTCCCCCTATCTCAAACATAGAGCTGAATAGGTCTTTAAATTGAAGTCCGGTGTCCACCATTTTTTTGCTAAGCTGGGAGTATTCAGCCAATCCATGAAGTGCAAATTCCATAAAGAACTCTCGTTCTTTTTCTGGTAGCAGCGGCACCAGTTGGGTCACTACTTTCTCTAGCCCTGGGACTCCATGCAAGATACTTTTGTAGGTTTTGTCGCTGAGGTCACTCAAAATGTCTAATTCATTTCCCTCTCCAAACCAGGCCAAGGGAATGACATAAGGATTGGCAGACTTCTCTTTTTTCTTTTGTTCCGGAGATGGAAAGTAGTCGACAAACTGAGTTCGTATGGCCTTGCCAATCAGGTTGTAGGCCACCAATCCTGCGCCTTCCTGCTCCCCCTCATATACGAGTTCTACCTTACCGGTAATGGCCGGAATGACCCCGATCAAATCAGAAATTCGTACAACCGTAGTCGGCTCATTATTTCTATACATCCTTCTTTCCGCTGCAGAAATTAGATTTTCATAGGCGGAAATAGTCAGTCTTGCGGACACCCCACTTTTTTCATCCACAAACTCTGAGTGTCTGGCCTCTATGGCAATTTGCTCGATCAGATCCTTCATGAGCTCTGGAACATGGATGTTGCTCACTGGCTTTCCTTGCAGGCGTGCTTCCTGTGCCGTGATTTTCTTGCCAATGTCAATGGACTTGGGATAGTGCGTGATGATTTGACTTTCAATTCGGTCTTTCAGCGGGGTCACAATACTGCCCCGGTTGGTGTAGTCTTCAGGGTTGGCAGTGAATATAAACTGGATGTCCAAAGGCAATCGCAACTTAAACCCACGAATCTGGATGTCCCCTTCTTGCAAAATATTGAATAGGGCAACCTGTATTCTCGCTTGAAGGTCTGGAAGTTCGTTGATTACAAAAATGCAGCGGTGGGAACGAGGAACTAGGCCATAATGAATCACCCGCTCGTCGTTGTAATTTAGTTTGAGGGTTGCCGCCTTGATAGGATCTACATCCCCAATTAGGTCGGCCACGGATACATCTGGAGTGGCTAATTTTTCTGCGTAACGCTCTGCTCGCGGCAACCAGGAGATCAGGCAGTCGTCGCCCTTTTCTTCAATCAAGTTTTTGGCAAAAGTAGATAGCGGGAGGAGTGGATCTTCATTGAGCTCCGAACCGAAGAGAACAGGCACATATTCATCTAAAAGCAGCGTCATCATACGTGCAATTCTGGTTTTGGCTTGTCCCCGCAATCCAAGCAAGTTGATGTTGTGCCGCGAAAGGATCGCCCGCTCAATGTCTGGAATGACGGTATCTTCATAACCCCAAACGCCTTCAAACACGTTTTCCTTCGCTTTGATCTTTTCGATTAGGTTGGTTCTAAGTTCCTCTTTAATCGATTTCGGACTGTAGCCAGCAGCCTTCAGTTGGCCAAGGGTTTTGATTTGAAGGAGTTGCTCTCCTTTAAGTTGTGCGTAATCCATTCTAAAAGCGTTTGGTTCGGTTTCTTCTGTAGTCCTCAAAAATTAAATCTCCCAGCCCTTTCAAGCTGCTGTAATAGGCATTGCCATTGTTGACTTGCGTAAATTCTTTGACAAACTCCTTGAGGTAAGGGTCTGAGGCAATCATAAAGGTGGTTACTGGTATTTTTAGCTTCCGACATTGGGCTGCGAGCTTGAGCGTTTCTGCCAAAATCTTGCTGTCAATGCCAAAGGCATTTTTGTAGTACTTGATGCCCACTTTCAGGCAAGTAGGCTTGCCATCGGTGATCATAAAAATCTGCTTGTTTGGGTTCTTTCTCCTTCGAAGCAAGTCCATGGCTAGCTCAAGCCCAGCTACTGTATTCGTATGGTAAGGCCCAACTTGGAGGTAGGGCAAATCCTTAATTTCGATCTGCCAGGCATCGTTTCCAAAGACGATGATGTCCAGAGTATCTTTTGGATAGCGGGTTTTAATCAATTCGGCCAAGGCCATGGCTACTTTCTTAGCAGGGGTGATGCGGTCCTCCCCATACAAAATCATGGAGTGGGATATGTCAATCATCAGCACCGTAGAAGTTTGGCTGCGCTGCTCCTTTTCTATTACTTCTAAATCGTCTTCGGTCAACAAAAAATCACCGCCAATTCCGCGGTTGGCTTGCGCATTGCGGAGTGAGTCTGTTAGCGCAATTTGATCCAGGTTGTCCCCAAATTCATAGGCCCTGCGCTCACTACCCTGCTCCTCACCAGGCCCAGATAAATTGGTTCGGTGCTGCCCACTTTTGCTGCGCTTCAGCTTTCCAAAAATTTCTTCTAACGCACTTTTTCGGATGGTTTGCTCTGCTTTTCCCGTGATTTCAAATTTGCCTTGTTGATTTTCCTCGCTGAGGTATCCCTTGGATTTGAGATCTTCGATAAAATTGCCTATCCCATATTCTGGACTAGTGAGTTGGTAGCGTTTATCCAAATTGGTCAACCAGCTCAGCGCTTCGGATACATCTCCCCCAGTCATGGTGACGAGCTGCAAAAAAATATCCAATAGGCTGTCAAACCGATTCTTTTCCGGATCGAGCGTAGGGATAAATTTTGTAAAGCGAAACCCTTTCATGGATGACAATTAGGTAAACCAGCTCCCCAAAAATAGGGATGACTGGTAGGTTCGTTAGTACAACACGCAATTGGGTCTAGGAGTTTTGCAGTTGGAAAAAATTTAGGCAAAAAACAGATTCTTTTTCTTGAAGGAGGGTTCGGTTTTCATCCATCACGCGATTTTGGGGGAAGGAACTTTGGAAGCAATCTTCTCTCATTGCATTTTTATCCAGAAAAAAAAGGGGAAAACTCCCTATTTTCGACTCCAGATGACTGCTGCCGAACGACATGCCCAATTGATTAAATCTACAGCCAAGCGCTTGGGCTTTGACTTCTGTGGCATTGCAAAAGCGGATTTTTTGGAAGAAGAAGCTCCCAAGTTGGAAGAATGGTTGCGCCGAGACTACCAAGGCCACATGGGCTATCTCGCCAATCACTTTGATAAGCGGCTCGACCCACGAAAATTGGTGGAAGGAGCGAAAACTGTCGTTTCCTTGGTGTACAACTACTATCCCCAGGCGGTACTCCCACAAGGCACTGAAGACATTAAACTGGCTAAGTATGCCTACGGCAAAGATTACCATGAGGTCATTCAGGAGAAGCTGCGGGAATTTTTGATGGATCTTCGAGAAGAGGTGGGTGAGATTGGTGGACGGAGTTTTGTAGATTCTGCCCCAATTTTGGAAAGACAATGGGCACAGCGCTCCGGTCTGGGTTGGATTGGTAAAAATAGCCTCCTCTTAAATCGTTCCATGGGAAGTTTCTTCTTTTTAGCGGAGCTGGTTATTGATTTGGAAGCGACCCCAGACCTTCCCATCGCCAAAGATTATTGTGGCACCTGTACGGCTTGCATGGATGCCTGCCCTACGGAGGCGATTGTTGCGCCGGGCGTAGTGGATGGCTCTCGATGCATTTCTTACCTCACCATTGAACTCAAGGAGGCGATCCCCAGCTCCTTTGCTGGGAAGATGGACAACTGGGTGTTTGGTTGTGATGTCTGTCAGGATGTCTGCCCATGGAATCGTTTTTCAAAACCACATCAGGAACCTGCTTTTAGTCCTTCTTCGGACTTGGAAACCTTGGCGGCTCAAGATTGGAAAGAGCTCACCGAAGAAACATTCAAAAAAGTTTTTTCTGGCTCGGCGGTAAAGCGAACCAAGTTTAAAGGGATCACCCGCAACCTTGAATTTTTGTCTCAGGAGAAGCCTGCTGACTTGGATATTAGCTAAAAATTCCCTCGATTTCCCCCGTTTCTACTTAAATGCGTACAGGCGATTCACTGATTTCCCTCGGTGAAGTCTTTGTAGCTTTCGCTTCATCAGGAATTGGTTTTTTATTTCTTTTTTGAGCAAAAATGCCTGTTTTACCCATCAATTTCGCAACCTTTTCTCCCCAATTTTGGTTTCAATTGTACTATATTTGCGGCATGAATAAGAACGTTTTATTGATGATTTTAGATGGTTGGGGACTAGCTACCAATCCAGCGGTTTCTGCCATCGACAAGGCCAAAACTCCTTTTGTGGATAGCTTATTCAAGAGGTATCCACACTCCAAGCTAGAGGCTTCAGGTCTTGCAGTAGGATTGCCTGAAGGTCAAATGGGCAACTCGGAAGTGGGACACATGAACATTGGAGCGGGAAGGGTTGTCTACCAAGACTTGGTAAAAATCAATCTGGCGGTACAGCAAGGCGAACTACTCACGGATCCGGTATTGAGCGCTGCTTTTGCGAGAGCAAAGGAAGGAAATAAAAAAGTGCATTTTTTGGGTCTAGTGTCTGATGGAGGAGTACATGCGCACATCGAGCACCTCAAAGGCTTGTGCGACGCTGCCAAACACCATGGGATGGAGGATGTCTTTATCCATGCCTTTACGGATGGCCGTGATACGGATCCCAAAGGAGGATTGGGGTACTTAGGAGACCTTCAAAATCATTTGCAGCACTCGGCAGGAAAAATTGCTTCCGTGATTGGGCGCTATTATGCCATGGATCGGGACAACCGTTGGGAGCGAGTAAAGCTTGCCTACGATGCCATGGTGCTTGGTGAGGGAGAAAAATCCAAAAACATTCTCACCTCCATTAAAAAATCTTACAGCAATAACGTCACTGACGAATTTATTCGTCCCATCATTCAGGTGGGTACGGACAATAAGCCCCTAGCCACCATTCAGGATGGAGATATGGTGCTTTGTTTCAATTTCAGAACCGACCGCGGAAGAGAGATTACGCAAGCGCTTAGCCAACGCGATTTTGTGGATTTCAATATGAAGAAGTTGAACTTGGATTACCTTACTCTCACGACCTACGATGAGACCTTTAAAGGGGTAAACGTCTTGTTTGAAAAAGATAAACTCAACAATACCTTAGGAGAGGTTTTGGAAAGGGCAGGTAAAAAACAGATCCGAATTGCGGAAACTGAAAAATACCCGCACGTGACCTTTTTCTTCTCTGGAGGGAGAGAAAAAGAGTTTGAAGGCGAAAGCAGAATTCTTTGCCCTTCACCCAAGGTAGCCACTTACGACTTGCAGCCAGAAATGAGCGCAGGAGAAATTGCCACAAAAATCAGCAAGGAGTTGGAAAAGAAAAGCGCAGAATTTATCTGCCTTAATTTTGCAAATGCGGATATGGTGGGCCATACTGGAGATTTTGATGCGGCTGTCAAAGCCTGTGAAGCAGTAGATGCTTCTGCCGAAAAAGTGGTCAAGGCGGCTATCGCCAATGACTATACTGTACTAGTGATTGCCGATCATGGCAACTCGGATGTGATGATCAATGAGGATGGTTCGCCGAATACGGCGCATACCACCAACTTAGTGCCCTTTATTGTGGTAGACAAACAGAAGTTTTTAGTTAAAGACGGAAAATTGGGGGATTTAGCGCCCACAATCCTTCACTTGATGGGGGTAGGTATTCCCGAAGAAATGACAGGAGATATTCTTCTTGACCTATGAAAATCAAATTATACTTCAGCTTTATTCTTTTAGGAGCAGTTCTTTCTTGCGCTCCAACGAAGGAGGAACCCGCTCTAGAGAAACTTCCTTACTTTGATTTGAAAAGTTTTATAAATCTTGAGCTAAGTAAAATCGAGGGAGATTCTGTGTTGAAAACCTCAGAAATTAACGGGGAAGAGCAATTAGTAGACTTGCAATATGACTCAGCGCAGTGGAAGGAAGAGTTTGCTGCTTTTTTCGAAGCAGACATCAATGTTCCTTCACTTGCAAGTTCCTATTCCACCCGAACCACGCCGGATCAACTTATTCACGAGTTACTCCCCGAGGCAAAAGGAAAAGTGAAAGATCTAACCATTCGCTACGTGCAGAATTATCCCGCTTGGGTAACGTTTAAAATCAAAGATGAAAATCTATTTTATTCTACCACCACCTTGGGAGAGCTTTTCATGAACCAGGCTACGGGAAAAATAGATCAATATAAGCTGGAGACGACTCAGAAAGTCATGTTTCTATCCCCTACCCACATCAAAATCTCTGGACTTATCCACTAAATAAAAAAGAGTCCCGCACTTTAGCGGGACTCTTTTTTTGAACTGGAGGGTTAATTTTTTTCTGAAAACCCTCAATTTTTTAAAATAGGAAATTTTATTTCGCAAATAGTGGAGGGCGCTTGGTTTGCCAATCGGAGTTCTCCTGGATCAAACGTCCAACCATGATCAATTTTTCTTCTTCAAAGAGGTTGGCCAGTAAGGTGATCGATGTTGGACTGCCATTCGCGCCAAATCCATTGGGAAGGCACAAGGCAGGATGGCCCGTTAGGTTGGTGATCTGAAGCTGCTGACCAGCAAAGGATGGCGTGATGATCACATCGTATTCCTTCATCAGCGCATGCATTTCTTCAATCAATACACTTCGCTGACGGCTCATTTGGATATATTCCACGGCAGGAATAAATCGCGCTGCTCGGAATACATTGGGCCATGCACTCTTGTGCTGTGCTACGAGCTGGTCGTCTAGGTCTAGGCGGGTAAGGTCATCAAATGCAGCTGCCCCTTCTACCAACAGCATGGATACCAAAGGTGCGGCATTGATACTGGTTTTCAGTTCCAACGGGTGGAGAGTGATCCCATGATTTTTTAAGAGTTCTAGGACGGCACGGTCATTTTCGATTCCCGCTCGATTTCCCTCAAAATACGGACTGAAGTAACCGATTTTTAATTTTTTAACGTCTTTCTTGACGGAATAATTAAATGCTGCAGGAATGGTGGAGGGATCCTTGGTGTCGCTTCCATTCAAGGCGGCTAGCACAATCGCATTGTCCAATGAAGATCTGGAAATAGGTCCCACCTTGTCCATAGACCAGCTGAGGGCCATGGCGCCATGCCTACTGATTCGCCCAAAGGTGGGACGAAGCCCTGTCACCCCGTTTCGGGTGGAGGGAGATACAATGGAACCGAGGGTTTCGGTGCCGATGGCAAAAGGAACCAATCCAGCGCTTACCGCAGAAGCAGATCCCGCCGAGGACCCACTTGATCCTTGTTTCAGATTCCAGGGGTTTTTGGTCACTCCTCCAAACCAAACATCGCCCATGGCCAAGGCACCAAGCGTGAATTTCCCAACGAGTACCCCACCTGCTTGTTCCAATTTGGTCACGATGGTGGCGGTTTCATTGATTACCTGGTCCTTGTAGGGGTCTGCACCCCAGGTGGTTTTTGTACCTGGTACGGCAAATAAATCCTTGATGCCATAAGGAATTCCATGGAGTGGACCACGGTATTTGCCAGCAGCGAGTTCTTTGTCAAGTGCTCTAGCCTGTGTGAGTGCTTCCTCTTCTAGTAGGGTCACGAGGCAGGCTAGGGTATCGGAATGAGTTTTGATTCGTTGCAGGTAGAGTTGCGTCAATCGCTCTGAAGTCACTTGACGCGACTTGATCAGGACGGCAAGCTGGTGAACAGGCATAAACGCCAGATCCACATCTGAAGTGGGGAGTGCTACCTTGGTGGGTAGCCCCCAATCGAAAGCAGCTTGTTCCTGGCTTGGATAAAACCCTTGGGGGAGGGGATTGAACACCAACGCTGGCCCCACCGAATTGGCAAGGGTAGTTTTGCGCATCAGCTCAAAATTGGTTCGATGCGTGGTCAAGGTGCCGATCATGCTGTCCTTTTCTTGGGGAGTAAAGGAAAGGCCGATCAAATCAGCCGCCGAATCAATTGAAAGGGGAGTGATTTCTCCGCTGTTTCTGCCGATGCCAAAGCCCAAAGCCGAGAAAATCGCAGCGCCAAGAAAAAGAAAAGCGAAGGAAGGGAGGTTGTTTTTTCGATTCATTAGATAGTTTTGTATACACCTCAAACTTGTTTCACCTCAAGGTGTTCATTTCGCATTACAAAATCAACCCCTCCATGGATCAAGCTTCAAATTTTCCCAAGTTCCCGATGCATTACCGAGGCCTACTGTTGTTGGCTGGCATGTATACGATCGCTTGGTCCGCCTTCTATGTTTATTTTGGGGAGACTGTAGTCAACTGGATGGCAATGGAGCTTGTTCCTTCAAGTACCCTTCCTAGCTACTTTTTTGGGATCTTTGGGATGTTGGTAGGTCTGGTGATTTTTTTTGCTGCCTTTTATCCGGTTTCCTGGGTCTGGTTGATTTTGATTGGGATCTCAGGCAAAATCATCTTGGCGGCCTGGTTCACCTTGGGTTTTGTTCCCGAACTAGGTTGGAATAAGCGCAGTATTTTTCATTTGGTAGGCAACGAACTCCTATGGTTGATTCCTTTGACCCTGATTTTTCTGCGAAGCCTTCAAGTTAAAAATTACCTGAAGGAGCTAGAAAAAGAAGATTGACTTAGCTTGTCTGATTTTGTAAATCCCTGCGCAGATTTGACCTGATTCGCCTGCGGAAAAGTTGTATCTTAGTAAGTCGGATTATTTCCCCCAACCTTTTGTTCGAATGTCACAAACTCAAGCCCATAAACTATTTCTTTTGGATGCCATGGCCCTCATTTATAGGGCACATTTTGCTTTTAGTAAAAACCCGAGGATCAACTCCAAAGGGCTAAATACTGGGGTAATGCTCGGGTTTACGAATACTCTTTTGGAGGTTTTGGAAAAAGAAAAACCCAGCCACATCGCAGTGGCATTTGATACAAAGGCTCCTACGTTTCGCCATGTGCAGTATACCCCTTACAAGGCCAATCGACTGGAGCAGCCAGAAGACATTACGGTGTCCATCCCTTGGGTCAAGGAGATCGTGCGGGCCTTTAAAATTCCCATTTTGGAAATGGATGGATTTGAGGCAGATGACATCATCGGTACCATTGCAAAAAAAGCAGAAAAGGAACAGTTTACGGTGTACATGATGACCCCAGACAAGGATTATGGTCAACTGGTGGACGACCATATTTTTCTCTACAAGCCTGCCTTCATGGGCAATGGAGTAGATGTGATGGGACCCAAGCAAATTTGTGAAAAGTGGGACATTACCCATGTAGACCTGGTGCGTGATATTCTTGGGCTCATGGGGGATGCGGTAGACAATATTCCAGGAATTCCGGGGATTGGGGAAAAAACAGCCGTTAAGCTACTGAAGGAATATGGCACGCTCGAAGGTATTCTAGAAAATGTTGACCAGCTCAAAGGCAAGCAGAAAGAGAATGTTGAAAATTTTGCGCAGCAGGGACTTTTATCAAAGGAACTGGCTACCATCAAGATCGATGTGCCCGTGGACTTTGATGAGGTAGACTTAAGGCTTGAGCAGTATGACGAAGAAAAGCTACGGGGAATTTTTAGTGAGTTGGAGTTCCGCACTTTGGCCAATCGAATTTTTAAGGAAGTACCGGCAAAGAAAGCGGCTGCAGCACCTCCTGCTCCCGCGCAAATGGATCTTTTTGGGGCTCCTGCTCCTAGAACCAACAGCTTTATAGCCGATGAGGAGCAGGAAGAAGAAGTTTCCATTTCGGAACCCATTGTTCTAGACACCATTCATAGCAATGCCCACAATTACCACAAAATCAAAGGGAATGCAGCCATTCAGGAGCTGGTGGAGTATTTGCTTTTGCAAAAAGAGATTTGTTTTGATACAGAAACAACCAGTTTGGACGCCATGAACGCCGAGCTGGTGGGACTATCCTTCTCCTATGTGGAAGGGGAAGCGTATTATATTCCGCTGGAGGCTGATCAAAACGAAGCCAAAGAAGTGTTGGAATTGCTTCGTCCAGTATTCGAAAATGAGTCCATTCTCAAAATCGGCCAAAACATCAAATACGACTTGCTCGTCCTCAAAAACTACGGGATAGAAGTCAAAGGAACGCTATACGATACCCTTCTGGCGCATTACCTCATCGAACCAGAAGGCAAGCACGGCATGGACTGGCTCGCACAGCAGTACCTGCAGTACAAGCCTGTATCAATTACCGAATTGATCGGAAAAAAGGGCAAAGGCCAGGGAAATATGCGGGATGTAGATGAGGATGAGGTGACGGCCTATGCTTCCGAAGATGCGGACATTACGCTGAGACTAAAAGGAAAACTGGACCCAATCTTACTTTCCAATGGCTTGAAAAAGCTCGTGGAAGAGGTAGAAAATCCTTTGATTCCGGTATTGACAGATATGGAATTTGAAGGGGTGCGGATAGATACAGGGAGTTTGGCGGAGCTGTCGGTATCCTTGGAACAAGAAAGCAAGGAGATTGAAAAGCGTGTCTACGAATTGGCAGGAGTGCGGTTTAATTTGGCTTCGCCCAAGCAGCTTGGTGAAGTACTTTTTGAAAAACTCAAGCTGGACCCCAAGGCCAAAAAAACCAAGACAGGCCAATATGCCACCGGGGAAGAGATCTTGAGTAAGATGGCCGACGAACATGAAATCGCACAGGCTATTCTCGAGCACCGACAGATGGTCAAGCTGAAGTCTACCTATGTGGACGCGCTGCCTACGATGATCAATTCCAAAACAGGAAGAATTCACACCACCTACAACCAGTTTGTGGCAGCGACAGGGCGTCTCTCTTCGATCAATCCCAACTTGCAAAATATCCCAATTCGTACTGCTCGAGGAAGAGAAATCCGAAAGGCATTTGTGCCTCGAGACGAGAATTTTGTTCTGCTTTCTGCCGATTATTCCCAGATTGAACTGCGCTTGATGGCGGCATTTTCGCAGGATGAGTCCATGCTGGAAGCCTTCCGAACTGGACGTGATATCCACGCCACCACGGCTGCCAAAATCTTCAAGGTTCCCTTGGATGAGGTGACGACTGACATGCGAAGAAAGGCCAAAACAGCCAATTTCGGAATCATCTATGGCATCTCTGCCTTTGGTCTGGCCCAGCGGCTATCCATTCCTCGCGGGGAGGCCAAGGAGATTATCGATGCCTATTTCACGGAATTTCCTGCGGTCAAGCAGTACATGGATGGAGCCATTGAAAAGGCACGAACGCAAGAATATGTGGAAACGATTCTTGGGCGTCGCCGCTACCTGCGTGACATCAATAGCCGCAACATGACCATGCGCGGTTTTGCAGAGCGAAATGCGATCAATGCTCCACTTCAAGGATCAGCTGCAGATCTCATCAAAGTGGCCATGATTCATGTGCAGGCTTGGATGAAATCCAAAAACCTGAAATCGAAACTCATTCTGCAAGTGCACGATGAACTCGTGTTTGATGCACACAAAGACGAAGTGGAGTTACTCAAAAAAGAAATTCCTGGCTTGATGTCCAACGCCATTCCCCTCCCCGTACCGATCGAAGTGGAAGTCGGTGTAGGGACGGATTGGTTGCAAGCGCATTAGTAGAGAAACAAGATGCAAGAGCCAAGAAGCGAGAGACAACTGCTTGCCCCAGGCAGACAGTAGCGGAGATAGACAGCAATCCGCATTTGAGCAGAATTTTCCTGGCAGCTGGATTGAAAGTCTAATCTCTTGGTTCTTGTTTCTAATTATCTTCACACGCAGTACCTTGTACAAACTTTAATTCCTTTCCCTTGGCTAAAGTAAAAACCACCTTTTTCTGTCAAAATTGCGGAGCGCAGAGCCCTAAGTGGACCGGTAAGTGCCCTTCCTGTGGGGAGTGGAACACCTTTGTGGAGGAAATCATCCAAAAAGAAGAACCTGGAAAAGGAAGCTGGAAACCGCAAGGTACCGGACTCAAAAAGGCCAGCACGCCCAAGAAAATTGATGAGGTCAACTACGAGGAGCAGCCCCGCTGGATTACCTCCGATCCAGAATTGGATCGGGTGCTGGGTGGAGGCATTGTCTCGGGTTCACTGGTGCTGATCGGAGGCGAACCAGGAATTGGGAAATCCACACTCATGCTTCAGATAGCCCTGACCCTAAAAGGCAAGAAAGTGCTTTATGTATCTGGGGAGGAAAGTGAAGCCCAAATCAAGATGCGGGCAGATCGAATGGCTGCCAAAAACCCAGATTGCTACGTGCTTTCTGAGACGAATACCCAGCAGATTTTTCAGCAAATCGAGGCGCTCAACCCGGACTTTTTGGTCATCGACTCCATCCAAACGCTCCACAGTCAATACGTAGAATCTGCAGCAGGATCGGTTTCTCAGGTTCGTGAATGCACGGCAGAACTGATGAAGTTTGCCAAGGAAACAGGCACCCCCGTGTTTCTGATTGGCCACATCACCAAAGATGGTTCCATTGCTGGTCCTAAGGTACTGGAACACATGGTGGATACAGTCTTGCAGTTTGAAGGGGATCGGCACTTGACCTACCGCATCTTGCGAACTTCCAAAAACAGATTTGGTTCCACCCACGAACTGGGGATCTATGAAATGCGAGCAGAGGGACTTCGGGCTGTTTCCAACCCTTCGGAAATTCTCCTTACGCAGCGAGAAGAGGTGCTCAACGGCGTGGCTATCGGTGCGATGCTAGAGGGTAATCGTCCCCTACTCATTGAGATTCAATCTCTAGTCAGTCCAGCGACCTACGGCACCCCGCAGCGAAGCAGTACGGGGCACGATGCGAAGCGCCTCAACATGCTTTTGGCGGTATTGGAAAAGCGGGGAGGCATGCGACTCGGACAACAAGATGTGTTTTTGAATGTGGCAGGAGGTCTGCGGGTGGATGATCCCGGACTAGATTTGGCGGTCTGCGCCTCGCTGATTTCGAGTTACGAGGATACGCCCGTGTCGGAGCAGATTTGCTTTGCTGGCGAGGTAGGCTTGGGCGGAGAGATCCGAGCGGTGTCTCGCATTGAAAATCGCATCGCCGAAGCGGAGAAGTTGGGCTTCAAAAAAATAATGGTTTCCAAATATGCTGTCAAAGGAATGGATTTGAGCAAGTATAAAATCCAGATCATCCAAGTGAGCAAGCTGGAAGAGATGTATCAGTTGATTTTTTGAGTTTGTTTTTTGTTGAAAAATGGGATCTGACCCTTACTAACTTAAAGACAAGCCTTGATTGATGCAGTTTTCTTGATACTTGTCTAGTTCCTTATCTTTACTAAATAATTATTTTCCTCTTCCTTATGACACTTACTGACCAAATCCCTGACCAATCCCTAGACCCCAAAGATTGGGATGCCATGCGCGCACTCGGCCATCAGATGGTCGATGACCTCATTGACTATTGGGCGGGCATCCGTGAGCAAAAAATATGGAGACCCATTCCAGACGAAGTAAAACAGGTTTTTGATCTACCTATTCCGGAACAGGGACAGTCCCCGGAAGAGGTGTATCGGGAGTTTAAGGAGTACATTTTTCCTTACAACAAGGGCAATGTCCACCCTCGATTTTTTGCATGGATCCAAGGAACGGGGACTCCGATGGGAACCTTTGGCGACTTGCTTGCCTCAGGAATGAATCCCAATACCTCCATAGGCGAACATTCGGCCATGTATGTGGATCGGCAGGTGGTGAATTGGTGCAAGCAGCTAATGAACTTCCCTTCTGAAGCATCCGGAATTCTCGTTAGCGGAGGTTCTATGGCCAATATTACGGCACTTACGGTTGCTAGAAATTCCTTTGGGGAAGAAAAAATTCGACAAAAAGGACTTAAAGCGGCTTCAGCACAACTCTTGATTTACTGCTCTGTAGAAACGCACTCCTGCATCCAAAAGGCAGCGGAAATCATTGGACTAGGGACGGATGGGGTTCGAAAAATTGGGGTGAACGAACGCTTTGAACTGGATATCGAGCTGCTGAAAGACCAGTTGGAAGTCGACCTTCAGGCAGGATTTCTCCCCTTCTGTTTGGTGGGCACCGCAGGCACAGTCAATACAGGTGCCATCGACCCGATGGAGGAGCTGCTGGAGATTTCCAAAGCCTACCAACTCTGGTTTCACGTGGATGGTGCCTATGGGGCCTTGGCCAAACTTGATCCGATCTACGCTCCTGCCTTGAAAGCAATCGAAGAAGCCGATAGTTTGGCTTTTGACTTGCACAAATGGCTTTACGTTCCCTATGAAGTAGGCTGTACCTTGATTCGTGATGCGACAAAACACCGAGATGCCTTTGCCATTACGCCCAATTATTTATTGCGTGAGGAGCGTGGCCTTGCGGGCGGCTTGGACTCCATCAACAACTATGGATTTGAGCTTTCGCGCGGTTTCAAAGCCTTGAAGGTATGGATGTCTCTCAAAGAGCACGGAAGGGAAAAATATGCGTTCATGATTGCTCAAAACAACCGCCATGCGGCCTACCTGGCAGAATTGGTCGAGCAACATCCCAATTTGGAATTGATGGCCCCAGTATCCATGAGCATTACCTGCTTTCGAATGGTTTACCCAGGATTGGGGGAGGAAGACCTTCGTGAACTTAACCGGGAAATTCTCCTTTGTCTTCAGGAGGAAGGGATAGCTTCGCCTAGCTCAACGATCTTGAATGGAAAATATACGCTGAGGGTGGCGAACACCAACCAACGCACACGCAAAGAAGACATGGAGTTGTTGATACGGGAGGTGCTTCGTATAGGGATGAAAAAAATTGCGCAAGATTAAGTCCTATTTGTTTCAATTTACGTTAAGCTATTTTATAAACTTAACCAATTATGCGAAAAACGCTCTTTTTTACGATGATTTTAGCCGGCCTAGTCCTTGGCTCCATTTCTACACAAGCGCAGGAACTTGGCATACGTTTTGGCCACATCAACGGCAACAATGTGGCTCTAGATGGGATTTTCTCCACAGGAGAATTTAGTCGCGTGCACGGGAATCTTAGTTTTGGTCAGAATGGCCTGGGGCTAGATGCACTTTGGAACCCGATTTACGACGACATTCCAGATACCGATTTCAAGTGGTATGCGGGATTTGGACCTTCGGTATACCTTTCAGATGATTTTAGGCTTGGAGCAGCAGGTGAAGTAGGCGTTGAATACGCCTTTTCAGAAGTTCCCATTACCCTAGGATTGGATTTTAGGCCCTACCTGTTTTTGGTGGAGGTCACTGAATTTAGAGCTGGCTTTGGATTCAATGCGCGTTGGAGATTGAATTAATCTTTCCCCTTTATTTTTGGAACCCGCCCATTCCTAGGCGGGTTTTTTTATCCCTTAAAATTCAACAATCAATCCAATGGTAGGTAGTAAAGTTCCTGCAGGGTTTGTTATGGACTTGAGTTGGTAGCGGCTAGGGTCTGTGGGATTCACTTTTAGTGCGCCTTCAGCATCTCGTTCCGGTAGCACAAGTGGGGCTTGCTCTGCCTGAAAGTTGTAGGCGTTCTGGATGTCAAAGTACCAATTCAGACTCCATCGGTCAAAGAAGTACTTTTTGTCTAGGCGAAGGTCAAGTTGGTGAAAGGGCTTGAGTCGGACGCCATTGATTCGTGAAAAGTCCAGGATGGCAGCATTTCGGAGGTCCCAGTTGCTGCGAAGGCTGGAGGCACTCAAATCAGCAGGAGTATAGGGTGTTCCACCCAAAAAGCGCCATCTTCCTCCCAGCTCCCAGTTTTTGCCAAAGCGCTTGCCTGCTGTAAGGCTCACAATAAAACCATTGTCCCAGGACGAAGGAATCATGCCCTCCGAGTTGGGGTTGGTAAACTCTGATCGCACCAAGGTCAAGGAAGCGATCCCATAGAAATTGTTGTACAGGCGCTGTTGCGCCAAAAACTCCAATCCATAGGCCCTGCCCGTAGAATTCGAGAGGACTGGTTCATTGCCGATGGCGCCGAAGTCTGCCCCTAGGTTGGCCAAAGAAATGCCGTTCCGGATAGAAGTCGGGTAGTTGCTGTAGCGCTTGTAAAATGCTTCTGCAGTAAACCGCCTTGCTTTTTCAGGCATCAGGTATTCAATCCCTCCAATCAGTTGCGCGTTTCGGATAAATCGTACATCGCTGTCCTGATTTACAAAATCCCCTGCCGAATTTTGGTAGCCTAAAATGGTATAGGCTGGCCGCTGGTAGTAGATGCCTGCATTGGCAGTGGCAAAGAGATTGGGTTTCAGTTGGTAGGAAACCGAGAATCGGGGGCTCAGCTGGTTAATGGGGTTGGATGCAGTCTTGGCAAAGTCAGAACCGTCCATACGTATTCCTCCACTAAGTAGGAGGCGTTCGCCGAGCCAATTTTTGGTTCCAGATACAAAAGCACCATAGCTGCTGTAGTTGGAGCTAGCTAAGATATCAATGGTGCCTCCTGTCTGAGAGAGTGACGCGCGGTCAAAGTTGTCAATCAAGTAGCGAGAGTACTCCAGATTGACCCCATATTTGATGCTGTAGCCCTTTCCGAAAATGCTGTTTTCGGCGCGGAATTTATTTTCTGACTCCTGGGAGCGATACCTGAAAAGTAGGTTTTTCTCGTCTCCTTCTTGGTTTCCGGCATATTTATAGGATTCGTTGTTGAGCATGTTCCGGCTGAGCACAAAGGTCCAAAAGCCGTTGTCTCGAAACCGCTTTAACTTGGCTCCCGTGGTGTAATTCCATTGGGTTTGCACTGGCAAGACGTTCAAGATGTAAAGTCGGTTTTCTTTTTCTTCCAGCGTCTCTTCTTCAGGAGCATCCTCGTTGAGCACAAATTGGTCGATGGCGCCAATGCCGATGAAAGTTAATTCTGTTTTCTCGTTGATTTTGGTGGTGGTTTTCACCTGAAAATCGTTGAAAGTAGGGAGAAATGGGAGGTTGAGTAAACGAAATAAGCCTTGCAAATAAGATCTTCTAGCCGATAGAATATAGGTTGTCTTAGGGGAAAGAGGGCCTTCGTTGGAAATTGTGAGCTCGGAAGCGCCCACGGTCAGCTGAGTAGCCATCCGGTCTCTTCTTCCTTCCTTGAGTTGAAATTCGAAAAATGAACTCAGTCCATTCATGCGATTGGCGGGAAACCCACCAGTGATCAAGTCTACATTTTTAATCAAGTTCACGTTCAAGATTCCTGCTGGTCCTCCAGAGGACCCTTGGGTAGCGAAGTGGTTGATGACAGGGACTTCAATTTCGTCTACGAAAAAGCGGTTTTCGTTGGGAGCCCCGCCGCGGATTAGGATGTCGTTTCGGAAGCTAGGGGTACTTGCCACCCCAGGAAGTGATTGGATCACCCGAGAGATGTCTCGATTTCCTCCTGGATAGCGTTCGATTTCGTTGGTATTGAGTTTCCGAACAGATAGGGGCGTTTCTTCAGAGCGGGTAAATTCACTGCTGACCACCACTTCATTGAGTTCGGATGCATCTTCGATTAGCGTAAAATCCAGTTGAATAGGCTTTGCCAAACTCACCTGAACTTCAAATGCGGTCGATGATTTGTAGCCTACATAGCTGGCCCGCACGTTGTAAAGTCCTGCAGGGATATTGCTGATTTCGTAGAACCCCTCCTCGTTGGTGATGGCGCCGAGCTCTGTATTGAGTAGGAGCACATTGGCAAAGGCCACGGGTTGGTTGTTGATGGGATTGGTGATTTTTCCTCTAATAATACCTTGTCCCATGCTGGTTAGGGAAAGGAGAAAGAGGAGTCCAAATAGACCGGTGATTCGCATGATGTAGTTGTGGGGTAGTGCTTCAAATGGTGTGGTAGGGTGGGCTAGGAAATTTAAGCCTCCTGTTTTTCTTTTACTCTCCAAAGACGCCACCAAGGCGTGCCGGGCGAGTCGTGGTGCTCAAAGTGGTATCCAAAAAAGTAACAACTGATAAAAGCCCAAAGATGGTTTTTGGATTGCGAATGAGAGTGATGCGCATTGGTCTCTTCCCCCATGTGAGGAAGATAAGTTCCAAAATAAAAGAGCTGCAGCGTAGAAAGCCCAGCAGGAACCATCCAAAAGAGAATCAAGTTTTCGGTGGGAAGAACGAGCTTGAGGAGGTTGAAGGTAATAGCCATCAGGAGAAACTGCCAGATGGTGAGGTATTGTAGGATAAAGCTGAGGTACCAGCGGAAAAACTTTCCAGAGGCATGGTAGTCCGGATCTTTATCCGTGGCTACGTAGCGGTGGTGTTCGTGGTGTTTGGGAAAAAGCTTCCAATAGAAGTTGTAGGAAAATAGGATTGCCGCGATCCAGCCGGTCACATGGTTTGCTTTTTTATTGCTGGAAACAATGCCGTGCATCGCATCGTGCGCCGTGATAAATAGCCCGGTGTAAAGGTGCGTTTGGACAAGAATGGCCAGGTAGGTCAAGGGATTTTGCCAAGAAAACTCCCAGGTGAGCAGGAAGGCCAAAGAAAGTGCCCAGGTAAGGATGACTCCCCATCCAATTAAAAGACCTTTAGGGTCTACGGAATGTACTGTGGTTTTAGCCTCCATAATGTGGAGATTAGAAGGTTAAAATACGCTCTCGAACTTGCTCCATGAGCCACATGGGCGTGGAAGTAGCGCCGCAGATGCCTACACTATCACCAGGAAAAAACCAATCCGATTCAATTTGGTCAGCATTGGACACAAAATGTGTGCTTGGGTTTTTTTCTTTGCACACGTTGTAAAGCACCTTGCCATTGGAGGATTTGGTGCCACTTACAAAAATGATTTTGTCGAATTTTTCGGCAAAGCTACGCAGCTCTTTGTCGCGGTTAGACACTTGTCGACAGATGGTATCGTTGGTATGTACCGTGATTCCGTTTTCACGAAGAATTTGATTGATCTCGTAAAACTTATCCGTGCTTTTTGTGGTCTGACTGTAGAGCGTGATATTTTTTGGAAGGTTGGGAATATCCAATTCCGAAATGTCTTGAAATACTACCGCTTTGTTATTGGTTTGTCCCAAAAGGCCAATTACTTCCGCATGGCCATGCTTGCCGTAGATGTAGATGTTGTCTTCCTTATCGAAGGAGTTTTTGATGCGGTTTTGAAGCTTGAGGACCACCGGGCAGCTGGCATCGATGAGCGTTAGGTTGTTTTTGATAGACAACTCGTAGGTGGAAGGCGGCTCACCGTGTGCACGGATCAATACCTTTTCATCGGTGAGCCCATTCAATTCACTATGGTCAATAATCTTGAGCCCCTTTCGGGTCAAGCGGCTGACTTCTTCGTCGTTGTGCACGATATCACCTAGGCAATAGAGATAGCCTTGCTCATCTAGGATTTCTTCCGCCATTTCGATGGCGTAGACTACCCCAAAGCAAAAGCCCGAATGATCATCTATTTGAACCTCTAGGTGTTTCATGATTTAATTAACCGCGAATTGGGGGAAATTGTTTGCCTACTTCTGAGCGACTCAAAGAAGCTGATATTCATCAGCAGTAAGATCATGGAATAAATCAAATCTTCAATGGGCACCGTCCAAATCCGGATTCCTAGATTTTCCGCATTGTTGTAGATCACGACTGGTTCCTCCGTAAGTCCTCCAGTAAGGATGCCGTTGCAAATCATCAGCGGGATGAGGTGTACTAGGTAAGCAAAAACAAAGCGTCCTAGGTATTTTTCTTTGAAGATCAGGTAGTGGATCACAAGGGTGAGTGCGCCTACAAAGAAGTTGACCGAAGTGTACCACTTATCCAGGTGCAGGATACTCATCACGAATAGAAAGGGCACAAGAATCCACACGAAGTACTTTCCGATTGGACGAAAAGGGTCCTTTGGAAAAAAGTAAATGAGGACCTCGTAGATGAAGATGGAGGAAAAGGGGACGATAAAGAAGAAAAACCACTCTTCAATTGGGAGATCTAGGAAGAACCATCCCAGGACATACCTCGAGTTAAATTCCCAAACGCCCAAGTTGGTAAACCAGATATCCCAAACAATAAAGAAAGCAGCAGTCCCAAGCATGCCGGGGAAAAGGTATTTCCATTGGGTGGCATAGCGGATGCGGTTCTCAAAAGATTGGGCTAGGGGGTAGCTGATTGCAAAGAGGAGTACGCCTAAGTACAGATACTTTTCCATTAGGAGAGGCCTAATTTGTTTTCCACATAGCTACCAAAGAGTAAGCTCAATTTTTTTGCGTTGGGGATGCGTACCCGTTGTTGGGTGATGGTTTCTGGGGGGAGCTTTTTGATCTTATCAAAAAGCTTTTGATAGTAGAGGTAAGCAACCTTAACTCCAAGTTTGGCACCTGCTGGAAGTCCAGCAATCCCAATCAAAGAGTCGTCGAAGTCTTTTTGGATATCCGTTTCGATGAGGGTTTTGACCGAGACATCAAATCGATTGAAATCGACTCCTGGAAAATAAACCCTTCCTCGCTCCTCATAGTCACTTTTGATGTCACGAAGGAAGTTCACCTTCTGAAAAGCAGCGCCCAATTTGCAGGCAGGTTCTCTTAGCCGCTGGTATTCCGCGTCATCCCCTTGGCAAAATACCTTCAAACACATCAGACCCACTACTTCTGCGGAGCCATAAATGTACTCGTGGTATTTGGAGTCGTTGTATGTTTTGAAGTCCAAGTCCATCTCCATGGAGTGGAGGAACGCTTCAATTAAGTCTTTGTCGATCTGGTATTTGTTGACAATCAACTGGAAGGCATGCAAGACCGGATTGAGGGAAATTTTGGCATCTATGGCCTCGTAGGTGTCTTTTTTGAAGCGATCTAAAAGCGCTTGCTTATCCTGATCATGAAAAGTGTCTACAATCTCATCCGCATACCGAACAAAGCCATAGATGGCATAGATGGGCAGATGGAGGCTTTTGTCTAAGGTTTTAATTCCCAAGGTAAAGCTAGTACTGTACCGCTCAGTGATGAGCTTGCTGCACTCCAAGGTGGTTTGATTATACAGAGAAATAGCGTCCATCTATGCAATATACCTGTTTGTTTACAAATTATTTTCTTTCATCACCTCTTTGGCCACCACCTGACCTGAAATAAGCGAAGGAGGAACACCTGGTCCTGGGACGGTCAATTGACCGGTATAGTACAGGTTGCTCACTTTTTTGTTTTTGAGGCTTGGCTTTAGAATAGCTGTTTGAAGTAGCGTGTTGGCAAGTCCGTAAGCATTTCCTTTGAAGGCATGGTAGTCCGACTTGAAGTCGTTGTGGGCATAGGATCTCTTGTAGACGATATGCGAACGAATCTCCTGACCGGTGATTTTTTCCAAACGATCTAGGATCATGTGGAAGTATTTTTCACGCATATCTTCCGCGTCTTCCAAATCCGGAGCGAGTGGAATAAGTAGAAATAAGTTTTCCATTCCTTCCGGAGCAACCGTTGGGTCGGTGATGGAAGGGACAGATGCATAGAATAATGGTTTTTCAGGCCACCTTGGGTTGGTGTAGATGGCGTCGGCATGAGGGCCGAGCGGCTCATCAAAGAACAAGTTGTGGTGCCTCAGGTTTTTCAGTCGCTTGTTTACGCCAAGGTAAAAAAGCAAGCTGGAAGGAGCCATCACCCGCTTGTTCCAATAGTCTTCGGTATAGTTGCTGTAGGCTGGATCGAGCAGGTGCTTGTCCACATGGTGGTAGTCAGCGCCTGCAACAATGATATCAGCATGGATTCGCTCGCCTGAATGCAACACAAGGCTTTGCGCTTTACCATTGGCAACTTCAATTTTTTCTACTTCAGCATTGTATTTGAACTGGACTCCCTTTTCTTCCGCCAAAGCGACCATGCCTTTGATAATCTCATGCATGCCTTTTTTGGGATACCAGGTGCCTAGCGCAATGTCTGCATAGTTCATCAAGCTGTACAGTGCAGGGATGTTGTTGGCAGTTTCTCCGAGAAAAAGAACCGGAAACTCCATCAAGCGCACAATTTTGTCGTGCGAAAAATAGCTGCGCACATGCTTAGACATGGACTGGAAGATGTCCATTCGGATCATGTCCAAGAGCAGTCTTGGAGAGGCAAACTCAAATAGGGAGCGGCTCGGACGGTGCACGAGGTCGTGAATTCCCACTTCGTACTTGTATTTGGCTTGGGCAAGAAACTTGTCCAAGTTGGCAGCTGCTCCAGGCTCAATGCCTTCGAGCATTGCTCTGAATTCATTTAGATCCGCAGGGATGTCGAGCGTATCTTGTTCCCCATAGATGACGGCATAGGAAGGATCCAACCGGATGAGGTCGTAATAGTCCGAGGGCTTCTTGCCAAAATTGGCAAAGTAGCTTTCAAATACATCAGGCATCCAGTACCAGCTGGGGCCCATATCAAAAACAAAACCCTGGTGCTCGAACTTTCTCGCTCTGCCACCAGGGGAATCATTTTTTTCAAGTAGGGTCACAGTACAGTTTCCCTTATCTGCCAGGTGTGTAGCTGCGGAAAGGCCGGCAAAGCCGGATCCAATCACTACCACATGTTTTTTAGACATAAAATTAATTTTTGTGCTTGTAGACCATTAGGTCTTCTTTCAATAGCTTGCGAGCAATATGGATTCTATTTTTGACAGTACCAATAGGAATTTGAAGCTTGTCTGCAATTTCATGGTACTTGAATCCTCTAAAGTGCATTAAAAAAGGAGTTCGGTATACTTCATCCAATTTCTGGATGGCTTCCTGAATGTCGTCCATGGTAAAGTTACCAAATACACCATTGTCAATCAACGCATCACTGGAATTGATGTAGTGGAGGTTATCGGTAGTATCTACAAAAGTACCTCTTCGTACCATCCGTTGGTAGTTGGTAATGAAGGTATTCTTCATAATCGTATACAACCATGCCTTCAGGTTGGTGCCTTCTGTAAACTTGTCCTTGTTGGTGAAGGCTTTCACCATTGTGTCCTGCAAAAGGTCATTTGCGTCGTCTACATCACGTGTAAGCTTCATGGCAAAAGGCTTCAAGGAACTTGAAAGCTTTTGTAGAGAGTAGCTAAATTCTAGAGTAGTCATGGCGATGGCGTTTTGTTTAATCAAATCTAGGAACGATTAAACAAAATCCAAACATTTTGTTGAATTAAAATCCAAAAAGATTAAACAGAAAGTATTTGAGACACCAACATATCCAAAAAAAGAGCCTTAGTTCATCGCTAAGGCTCTTTTTAGAAAATTAATTTTGTTTAAGTGATCTGAAAAAATGTTTAACTATTTCTCTTGAAACACCGGATCAAGTTCTTCCAGCAGGTCTTTGATGTCTCTGATGTAACTCATCTGTACGACATTGGTAGGGAAAGTTAGGTCCTGACCGAGTACTTGGTAGCCAGTAACTAGGATTTGAGCTTGATCAAAGCGTTCCGAAAGTGCATTGATGTACTCTTGTACATATTCTGAGGAAGGCGAAGTCGTGATTACCGTCAGTAGGTACTCGGGTTGGTGTAATTTGTACACTGCAAGAAGATCGTCATTGGGAGTACTTTGACCCAAATAGATGACCTTGTGTCCTTTGGATTTGACCAGGTAGCTGGCAAAGAGAATCGAAATTTCATGTAATTCTCCTTCGGGAAGGTAGAGCAAGAATTTTTTTCCGCCGCGTTGCGAGATCTGCCCATCTATGGCCACGATTAGTTTTTGTCGGACGAGGTTGGAAATAAAGTGCTCATGAGCAGGATTGATTGCTCCAGTCTGCCATAGGACCCCGATTTTAGACATAAAAGGGTAAATGATGTTGAGCATGGTTTGCTCAAAACCTAGTTTTAAGATATTGGTGCTCAATATTTTGTCAAAGCGCTCCTCATCCATCTCGATCATGCAGATCGTCAAAGCATGAATCTGATCGTCATGAGTTAGGGACCTTTCGGTGAGTTTCATGACTTCCTCACGCAATTCGTTGGAGGACATAGACGCGATTTTGCTGATTTTGAAGCCATTGTCATTGAGCAAGGCCACATTTAAAATCAACTTTAAGTCGTCATCGTCATAAAAGCGGATGTTGGTATCCGTCCGTTTAGGTTGCAACAAGTTATAGCGCTGTTCCCATATCCGAAGCGTATGGGCTTTGATGCCTGATAACTGTTCAAGATCTTTAATTGAATACGTGCTCACTTTTCCTTTGCGTTAAAGAATTCTTTGGGGACTACAAATAGACCAAAAGAGACTGCATCGTCTTTCTTATTGGTTTTGTGGTGCGCCTGGTGTGCCTTGTAGATCCCTTTTAAAAAAGGATGGCTGGGCTTTCCAAACCAGGTCAATCTTCGGTGTACCA
>JBILBQ010000104.1:0-8399 GCA_044353615.1 Algoriphagus sp.
ATCGTTCAATCTGCGACGTTTCCGATCGAACAAGGTAAAATTTCAGGCGGACTGGATTTAGCCGCGGATTTACCTCCGGGTGATTATGCGCTGCGCGCCTATACCCATTGGAATCAGAATTTTGGAATGCTAGATCAGTTTGTGGCGCCGTTTCTAGTCCTGAAACCTGGTATTAAGCCTAGGGCGGAGCAACTTGAAACTCAATCTTTACAAGGTGAGATCCGTGTTAGTCCAGAGATTTCGATAACAGACTCTGTTCCTTACCGAGTGATGGATTTGAATTTGGAGTTTCTGGATGAGTTTCAAAATCCGATTGCTGGAGAATTTATGCTAGCGATCACGGACGCGGATGCAGTTTCAGCAATTCAGCCAAGCATTTCGTTAGAAGAGGGGCTTAACTGGTTGGATAAGAAGCTTCCAGATGATTTCAAATCACCGCTTAATTTCCCTATTGAATATGGGATTTCGGTGCAGGGAAAATTTACGGCAGATAACAAGCGTCGCCCAGCTATCAATCCGATCACGGTTGTGCGTGGAGATTTGGAGGACTACGGTAAAGTAATGACCGACTCTTTGGGTAATTTTTGGGCGACTGGCTTAGTTTTTAAAGATACTGCTCAAATTGCTATTGCTGCATTGGATTCAAAAATGAAGGCATTTGGTTCAGTGGAACTGCAGCCTCTCACCAAACCTGATTTTGAAGTAACCTTCCCGAAGAATTCCTATATCCTGGAACCCATTCAAACCGAGATGCCACTATTGGATAAATCGGGTGATTACATGCTGCTCGAAGAGTTTGTGAAAGAGGAAAAAATACTGGAATCGCAGGGTGGTTCTGATGATCGTTATGGAACTCCTACCCAGCAAGTAAGTGGCGAGGCGCTAGAAAAAGAAACCATGGGACAAATCTTGGGGCGTTTGGGTTTTAACCTGAATTCCCTAAAATTCAGGAATTACACCTACGGGGAGAAGACAGGTGCACCGCTGTTAATTCTCGATGGTTCGGCGATGCCATTTATGGAAGCAAATGAGTTTAGGGAAACACTACTTGGCTTTGAGCCTTCTCAACTCGCATCGATCAAAGTGTATGCGGATAACCTAGGAAAGTCAATATTTGGTATGGCGGGCTATGCAGGAGTGATTCAGATCGATACCAAAAATGGTTTTCGAACTGGCTCGGAAACTGATCAAAAATTCAAATCAGAAGGCTTCCAGATTTTTGATGTACCTGGTTTCACTGACTTCCCTGCCTTTGATAAAAACCCTCCCTCAGACCAATTTTTGAAGAAAAAGCCTACGCTTTATTGGGAACCTGCTGCCCAAACTTCCGATGGGACGTATCATGCAAAAGTAAAAGTACCTTATGGGGTGAAGGCGATTCAGATTTGGGTAGAAGGACTAACGCTGGATGGAGAGGTTTTTTCTAAAGCGATGAAGATGGAGTTCTAGAATCCACGGGTTTCACCCGCGGTTATTCAGGGTTCGACCCTTGCAGGGTCTTTTATTGAAACCAACTGCATTTAAAATAAAAAACCGCGGTGAGCTATCTCCGCGGTTTTTGTTTTTATTCTTATCACTGCTTACTGAAGTTGGCTGCTCAGCTGACTTATTTTTTTGCTGAGGTCAAGGATGGCTTTTGCGTAGCGCGTGTCCCATTCTTCCAATCGGCTGGTATTCTTGATCGCCACTTCATATTGTATACCTGGAAGGATCCAAGAAGCATAGCCAGAGAAGGGATCGTTACACACATACAAGGACTTGTACCATTCTCCATAATACATCCCCTTGGGGTCGATCCAGCTTTTTTCCAAATCTATCAACCCGGTATTGATTTTTTTCAAGTTGGCAGCCGTTAGTTTTTCAGCTGCTAGTGCATTTTGAAGTGAGTTTTTGTAGACCTCCGAACTTTCTTCCAGTGACTTTAATGCAGTTTGGACCTGATCAAATCCAGTGAAATTTGCGTCAATGGCTTTCACATTCTTTACTGCCTGCTCAAAATGCCCTTTCAAATCTTTGGCATAGCGCGGTACATCGTAGGGAATGATTGTTGCATTGGCTTGACGGATGGCAACTAGTCCAAAGACTTGCGCCACGGCACCGCCCATTTTAAAGCTTGGATCGGAGAACTTGCCGTAGTAGTGGATGTTGTCGTAGTTGGAGTGGTAGGCTGTATTTCCTCCAGAGCCTCCACTCAAGGAAGGAATGCCCACGTGCATGTAGAAGGCGATGTGGTCCGAGCCACCACCCAAATTTCCAATTCCTGGCTCTGGATTTTTTCCAGCCCAAATTTCAAACACTGTTTTTGCTGAGTCTGGGTACATTACCTCCTTGGAAGCATCAATGATGAGTTTTTTCAAGGTTGGCGCTGCTGAAGCACCAAAATTTCGCCCAGAGGCACCTCCGTCAAAGTTCATGTAAGAAATGGCTTTTGCACCCAGTTCTTTTCTCAAATGCTCTACCCATTCTGTAGATCCAATCACGCCCTGCTCTTCAGCATCCCAATGTCCGATCAAGATGGAGCGGGAAGGCTTTTGGTCATTTTTGTACAATTCGCCCAAGGCCTCCGCAAAGGTTAATAGCATCGCTGTACCTGAATTTGGGTCAGTAGCACCAAATGACCAAGCATCGTAGTGGCTACCTAGGATGATCCATTCGTCGGGATGATCTTTTCCGATAAAAGTACCTACCACGTTGTTAGCACGGATAAATTCTGGCTTTTGATCCACCATGACCCGTACCTTCAAGTCGGCACCGCCAGTCAATTTGTACGAAAAGGGAAGTCCTCCTTGCCATGCTGTAGGCACATCCGCGCCGTTCATTCGGCTCAAAATTTCTTTGGCAGCACCATAACCAATGGGAGTTACCGGGATGGTGTGGAAGTCTACCGTTGCTGGGTCATCTCGTTTCACCTTTACTGGCCCATCTAATGGAAGTGCGGGTCTATTGGGCGTCAAGGGATCACCCGTAAAGTCCAAGGTCAACATAGACCCCCGTTGGATGGTGGTTTCGTTGTAAAAAGGGCCTTTTGGATACACGTCTCCTCTGGTAAATCCAGAATCCTTTGGGTCGGTGTACACCACCAAGCCGATCATGCCGTTTTGCTCGGCAAACTTGGCTTTGTAGCCACGGAAATTACCCCCATATCGAGCAATAGCGACTTTTCCTTTTAGGGGAACCCCCATCTCTACCAGTTTCATGAAATCTTCACGGGTACCGTAGTTGACGTATACGACCTCGGCGGTGACATCTCCACTACCGGAGAAGGCATTGAAGCCTAGGTGAAGTCGGGGATCGGTGGAAAAAGGATCTTCTGCTAGCTCCCCTTCTTTTTGAGAAAGTGTAAGCTGCACGGGGCTAATGATTTGGAGTTCAGACTTTCCTGGATGATTGGGTAAATACACATCGTACGGCCATACTTTCACATCCATCCCCGCTTGGGACATGACTTGCACCATGTAATCTTTTACCAACTCATTTTCTGGGGTACCTGTGATGTGTGGATTTTTGGTGAGTTCGGTGAGGTGAACTTTAAATTGATCGTAGTTGACAGCTTTAAGGTAGTCCGCTTCAAATTTCTTTTGGGATGCAAATTTGGAAGTGAAAAATCCATCTTGCTGTGCTTGCACATTTAAGGAAAGGAGAGATGCTGCAGCGAGGTAAAGTAGTTTTTGTTTCATGGGTTGTTGGTGATTCCTGAAAAACTTCTTGGGGAACCTTCAAGTTAGAATTTTTGGCAAGGAAATAAAAAAGGCCATGGGGTTTTTCCATGGCCTGTACTTCTTAATTGGCTTTCAACCCAGGAGACCTTTCCAAGAACTCTTGGTAAAGTCGGATATGTCGGTTGGACATTGGGATTCGGTATCCATTGATAAACACATGCATGATCTGAGATCTTGTCTCAAAAGGATCACCTGTGGATACAATCAGGTTAGCACGCTTTCCAGCTTCTACAGATCCATACTGATCTGCTACCCCGAATATCTCAGCAGGGTTGATGGTTACTGCTTTCAATGCTTCTTCCTTACCTAATCCATAAGCCGCAGCAAAGGCAGCGTGGAAGGGAAGGTTTCTCACATTCTCTTCATCATCTGTTCGAAGTGCCACTTTTACTCCTGCTTTTGCAAGCAATCCTGCATTGGCATAAGGAGTATCGTAGCGATCAGAAGAGCGGGTTGGTAGCTCCTGAACTGGTCCAGTGACTACTGGAATCTTGGCTTTGGCAATTTCGTCTGCCACTCGCCAGCCCTCGGCAACACCTGTGAAAATCACCTTGATTTTTTTTCCTTCTACCCATTTGATAGCTTGTTGGATATCTGAAGCTGCATTTACCTCGATAAGTAACGGTAGCTCGCCCGAAATAACTTTAGACAGTTGTTCCATTTCAGGGAAGTAGGTGAGTGCTGCTCCTGAATTTTTGAGTTCAAGGTAAGATTTGGCATTATCCCAAATGTCGTTGGCTTCTTTTAGTGCCTTTTCACCATCCTTTTTAATGTCCTCATCGGATCTGCGGTCAAAACGACCACGTCTTCCCGAGCTTGGAAAAATCATGGCTACAGCCTTAAAACCACCATACATTTGGTCTGGGGTATAGCCATTCAGGTTGATTAGGGCTGCAGTGCCTGGGAATAATCCCCCGGAAGGAACTGTAAGCACAGTAGTGACACCAGATACTCGGGTCACCCCAATCGCCTCAGAATTTGGATTTACCGTGGTCAAGGCTTGCATGTTCGGAGTGACATTGCCCACATCGGCATAGTCTACGGTTTCAGGTACGGAGCTCACTTCCACCAATCCTAGGCGAGTACCTCCATCGATGATTCCTGGATAGATAAATAAGCCAGTACAGTCAATTACCTCTGCTCCTTCGGAGGAAAGGTTGGTGCCTACCTGGGCAATTTTACCATTTTCCAATAAGACGGAAGTATTGGCAAGCGTTCCCTTGGTAACCGTGACTACTGTCGCGTTTTTTAGTAAAAATTTCCCATTGCGAGGTTTTACAAATTCCCCGTCAATTTGAGCCATTGCCACTACGGGAAGTAGGGCAAGTAGTAGGGCGCAAAAGGTTTTATACATTCGGTTCATGTTCGATTGAATTTTCGGGGTTATTAGTGTTTTTCGTTTACAAATGCACCTTGAAATGCTTCAAAGTACTTGTCTACATCCTGCATGCAGCGGTGTGCTTCTTCGTTTGCACGCAAGAAGATTGGTTCTACCATCTCCGTAGCGGCTACCCACTGTCGTTGATCCTCTCGATCTGCTTTGCGATCGAAGTACTTCACGCCATCCACGAATGTCATTTGTGGTACGGCATAGGCAGATAGGGGATGCCCTTCAAAGATGACGAGATCCGCTTGCTTGCCTACTTCAATGGATCCTACCTTGTCCTCAATCCCCAATTGCTTGGCAGGATTGATGGTGATCATGGCTAAGGCTTCCTCATCGGTCAAACCTCCATAACGCTGCGTTTTAGCAGCCTCATGGTACAAGTGACGGATAAGTTCGGCAGAATCCGAGTTGATCGAAGTGATGGCTCCATTTTTTTGAAGGATGGCGGCATTGAAGGCAGTGGAATAATACACTTCCATCTTGTAGGCCCACCAGTCCGCAAAAACCGAAGCACCCATGGTGTATTCTGCAATTTCTGGAGCAACTTTAAATCCTTCGTTGGTATGTTGGAAAACCACTTTTTTGATGTTGAAGTCCTTCACTACATTGATGAGCATGTAGATTTCATCTGCTCGGTAGGAATGGCAATGGATGATGATTTTACCATCTAGAATATCGGCGAGGGTTTGTAGTCGCTCGCTGTAAGCAGGGGGAGGAGTAGTATTGCCTTTTTGAGCCTTGGCAAGTTGGTAAGCCTCCCAGGCTTTCTTGTATTGGATGGCTTCGTTGAATCCATTTCGAATCACCGCTTCTACACCCATTCTTGAGCGTGGTTGGATGTTATTGCCTCTACCATGTACGCGTGTAGGGTTTTCGCCAAGGGCAAATTTGATCGTACGAGGAGCATCTTGCATGATGACGTCAGCAGGATCCATGCTTCCCCAACGGTGTTTTAGGGTAGCATTTTGTCCACCTACCACGTTGGCTGAGCCGTGCATGGCATGCGAAACGGTGACTCCACCTGCCAAAGCACGGTAGATTCCTATTTCAGTAGGGTTGACCACATCTTTCATTCGAATTTCGGAAGTGATGGGGGCTGAGCCCTCATTGACCACATCCAAGCCCACATGAGAGTGGGCGTCGATGATGCCTGGCATTACATATTTTCCGGTAGCATCAATGGCAGTAACCCCAGCAGGAGCGGTTAGATTTTTACCAATCTGGGTAATGACTCCGTTTTGAACCAATACATCCGAAGACTCCAGGTTACCTTTAGTAACTGTGAGTACAGTCGCATTCTTTATCAATACATTGCCCTTTTGAATTTGTGCCTGGGACACAAGTACACCCAAGCCAAAGAACGCAGCAATTAGTAGGTTGAGCTTTTTCATAACGAGTTAGTTTGGCTTGGTGAAGAAAGAGTAGCTTTCACAGGGAAAGAACCCATTTGGGGAACCGACAAGGATCCTTCCATGGTTTTTCCATTTATTTCTCCCGAAATGGTCACTGTAAGGCTCATGCCTCCTGCAGCCACATCAAATTCAAAGCTCAGCGCTTTTCCATTGATACTGGCATTTTTGATTGGAGCAGAAGCTTTTCCCGATCCAGTTGGATCATCGTAGGTGATGCTTCCACCCAAAACTCCATTTTCACGCTTCAAGGTGATTTCTCCTCCAGAGCTTCCAGCAGGAGTTTCTGAAGTATATTCCCACACTCCCTCAACGGTAACTGCATTGGATGCTGCTTCAGGTTTCGCAGTAGCAGCTTCTGCCTTTACGGCTTTCTTTTTGACTTCGTAATCGAATACGTAGCCATCCGCAATCACGTGCTTGATTTGAGCTTCTTCCTTGAAAAGTGTATCTGTAGTCAACACCAAGTTTGCTAGCTTTCCTTTTTCAAGGGTTCCAACCATTCCACTTACGCCCAAGATAGCTGCAGGATTGGTGGTTAGGGCAGCCAAGGCTGCTTTTTTACTCAATCCATTGTCTAGCATTGCCTTCAAGTTTTTTTGTACATCTGCTGCCTTGGCATCTGCTGTACTGAATCCAAAAAGAATCCCGGCTTTTTCCAATTGAGCCGCTTGCTTCAGTGCTTTGTCGTAGGATTCCTTCACTCGAGCATACTGCGCTTTGGTGGATTCCGTTACGCCATCTGCTTTTTGTGCTTTGATTGATTTGTCGTCAGGTACCTGCAACTTGATGAGTACGGGAGTGCCAGAAGCCTTGATTGCGCCGATTACTGATTCGTAATTTTCTAAACCCGTAAGGATCAATTTGAATCCCAATTCTTTTTGTAGTGCCAATGCACGACGGATTTCAAGTTCGGAACCTGCAGTGAATAAAACAGGTAATTGCTTTTGAACTACCGGCATCATGGCAGTTTGTGTTGGAGTAGCCTGAGGTCTTTTGACTCCCGCTGTAAAGGTGAATAGTCGCTCGTGCTCTAGTACCAGGGTAGTGTTTTGGTAGATGTCTCTGAACTTAGCCATTACCCCTGCAAGGGTAGCTGGATACATGCCTCTGGAACTTCTGTAATTGGCAGCAAGGGCAGCGTTTAGCTTTAGAAAATTGTTGGCTTTACCATCTCCAAGTAGCACAAGTGCAGTTTTACCAGGTAGCATACCTCCATCAGGAACTACCTGACTCAATGTAAATCCTGCTTTTCTCCAGTCGTCCACTTGAGTGCTCGCAGCAGTGTACATATCAGTTGCCGATCTCCAAGGGGTAATCCCAGCGATCTCATCGGTAGGATTGGAGGAAACAAAATCTTTAGGACGTTCTACATCCTTTGGCTTGACAATGCCCATTGTTCCAGCTCCATCAATAAAGCCTGGATAAACAAAAAGGGAATCGCCGGCGATGATTTTAGCTTCTTTGGGTAGCGATAGGGAGTTGCCGACTCCTAAAATAACGCCGTCTTTGATGAGGATGGTGGCTTTACTTCCAGGATCACCTGGAGCTTTGAATACCGTGGCATTGGTAATGGCATAGGTGCTCGTAACTCTACGCTTCCCTGTAGGATCACTTTGTGCCAAAGCAGACTGGCTGAGCCATCCTGCGACCAACAATCCCAGCATTCCTGCCTTTAGAAATTGTTTGTTCATTCTTGAATTGGTTAAACTTTAAGTAGGAAAGTACAAATTGCAAGAACAGTTCTTGCATATTTTTTTTTATAAATCCTTTTTACAGGATTAGTGGTACAATAGCTTGGTAAGTACTGCTCTTCAAAAAAATGAAATCATAACTTACCATCTATCAAAAATAGAACTTCAAGTGAATTACCCAATTCCCATT
>JBILBQ010000105.1:0-8382 GCA_044353615.1 Algoriphagus sp.
ACATTCTTACTTTAGCACCTGTAAACGTCACGCACATGAACGAAGCCGCATCCATTCGCATCACGACCAAGGCCCTTTCTTCGGGCAACTGTCAGGTCAAGTTTTTTATTGAAGACGACGAGAATCCCCAGTACGGGTACTTGTTGATGCATGAAACAAAGTCTGTTGGGGATATACTCGAGGAGATCAAGGTTCGATTGGTACGCAGAAGGGAATCCCTGCTGCAATCCAATCCATTTATTTCCATAGCACCGAGTCAAGACGATCACCACTTTTACCTTTTTTCCGCATGAGTTACCTAGCCGCCAACCTTCGCTTTTTGAGAAAGCAAAAGAACCTGACCCAGACCGAACTGGCAGAGCAATTGGATGTGCAGCGAACGATGATTTCTGCCTATGAAGATGGTCGCTCTGAGCCCAAGCTTTCTACCTTACTTATTCTTTGCAACTTGCTAGGAGTAGGAGTGGAGGAGTTCCTGTCCCATGACATTGAATCCAGAGGCAGGATGGCCCTACAGCCACGCAACCTTCAAGTGTTGACCATAGCTGCGGACGATTCCGATCGGGAGAACATTACTTGGGTTAACCAGAAAGCATCCGCAGGCTACCTCAATGGCTTTGCTGATCCAGAGTATATGGAGACGCTGCCGCAGTTTCACCTGCCCAACCTGTCCAGACAAGCCACCTACCGTGCCTTCGAATTGGCTGGGGACTCCATGCTACCCTTGATTTCGGGAACAATTGTCATCGGTACCTATGTGGACCAGCTTCAAGAGATCAAGAGTGGGAGAACCTACGTATTGGTCACCCAAACTGAAGGAGTAGTCTACAAACGTGTGTTCAACTACCTGGCGGAAAACGGGAAATTATTTTTGGTTTCGGACAACGAGGTTTACAAGCCTTACGAAGTGCGTGCCGAGGAGGTATTGGAAGTATGGGAGGCCAAGGCCTTCATCAGTACGGACTTTCCCAACCCTGGAGACAAAAAGAAGCCTCTGAACTTGGAGGATCTGGGAGAGATGATTCGAGATATTCACGCGGACCTGAAGCGCATTACTGGCTAATTCAGCAATACTCTAGTTCAGGGGGGTAAAGTTTCAAGGGAACCTTAATTGGCATCCAGCAAGCGATCAAAGCCAGCTTTGATTTTGCCTACTGCATCTACCGATGCATGGCTGTTGACCACACCTTTACCGAGTTCGTGCCAAAAGCCATCTCCACATTCGATGTAGGATCCTCGTTTATTCCCAGGGGTATCTTTGGCTTGTTCGTAACGGTAGTCGGGCATAAAAACGAATTTCATCAAGTCAATGGCGCCTTCCCAGGAAATCTTTTTGGAAACATCCGAGCGGAGGACCACTGCCTCTCGGTTCGAGAAATGGATGGTCAAACTCATATCAAGGATTAGCTCTCGCTCTACTTTTCTGTACTGAATAGTCAGCGGAGCCTCTTTCTTTTCGAGTTCGTAAATGGCTTGAATCAGGTCTTGGGCCATCAGCTGCCATTCCTCTTGGTTGGAAGGAATCTTCAAACCTTCGCTTTTGCTACCTTCCATGGGCGTCAAGGTAATTCCTCCCTCATCTATCCCTTTTTTGGTCCAACGACTCGCTTGCAGGAGTTGCTTCACTGGACCAATCCACACCGAAGGCACATTGCCTTGGTAGCGGTAATCATCCTCCAAACTAAAGCCCTCGTCAAAAATTTCTTCCTCCGTGAGTTCCTCCCGATCGGTGTAATGCAGGTCAAGTTGGGCACTTAAGTTGCCCTTGGACCAATCCAAGGCAAGCCGAAATACATGACTGAACGGTGGAGGGACAATTCCTGAATCGTATTCCAACACAAGTCCTGTGGTAGTGGGATGTAAACTCATCGGTATAGCTTTTCACAAAAGTATGGTTTTTTAGGGATTTAACTGGTTATTTTGCCTTCCCAAGCCGATATCCATGGAAGACCAACTCGATTACATCTGTCAAGCCATTTACCAAAACTCCTACGTTGTCGTAGATGATTTTGTGGACGAATCGTACCGAAAGGCCCTTTTAGTGGAGCAAACTGATTTATTGAATCAGGGTCAATTTAAAAAAGCGGCTGTCGGAAAGGGAGATCAAAAGCAGGTACGTGCCGAAATACGAAGTGACGAGGTGCTTTGGATGGATCCAACTGCACTAAGCCCCTTGCAGGTGGTTTTTTGGGAAAAAATAGAGGAATTGAAACAGGTGCTCAACCGCCGCTGTTTCTTGGGATTAAAGTCATTTGAAGGCCACTTTGCACGCTACCCCATCGGATCTTTTTACAAGCGCCACTTGGATCAGTTTCACGCGGTACCCCATCGTATTGTAACGGTCATCCTGTACTTAAACGACGCCTGGACGGAAGAAGATGGGGGACAGTTGCGGATGTATTTCCCCAAAGAAGATGGAAGCGAACGTATAGAAGATGTACTTCCAGTAGGGGGAAGGCTCGTGGTGTTTTTGAGTGAAGAGATTCCTCACGAGGTCATGCCAACTCAAAAAGAACGAATTTCAATCACGGGTTGGCTTCGGAATATCGATTAGCGTAGGCTAATGGAAACCTTGACTAGGGTTTTTCCTAGAGGGAAAGCCGCTTTTTCGAAAGAGGGGGGGCTGAAATAAACCTTGGGATTGTTGGAAAAGCCAAACTTTTCGACGGGATACCCCACCGCATTGCTGCTCAATTTGCCATTGCTATCTTGATCGTGAATGACCGCAAGCGCATAAGTTCCTGGAGCCAAGTCAGAAATCGTAAATGCTACTTGTTGGTTTTTGGGAGGAAGGGAAAAACTCTTTGCCGCTAGACCCACCTGGTCAGGAAATCCTTTTCCACCTGAAAAAAGTAATACGCGAATCATCCCTTTATCGCTGCTAGCCCCCTGAATTTGCACCTTAATGGAGCTGGTGGTCTGTGCGGATACCACAGAACAAGAACAGAAGACAAGGAATAGAAGGAGGTATTTCATTGTTGTTTGGCGGTTACCGGTCTGTTAATCTTTCCAGTTTCTGTGTACGTAAATTGGGGTAGTAGGTTGATCTTTTTTGGAACTTCAAACTTGCCCAAAAGTTTCTTCAGCTCCTTTTCCAGGGATTCAAGGTTGAATTGGGATGCTTCTCCTTCCACATACAGCACCAAGCGCTGTCCTAGCCGATCATCCGCCTCTCCAAAAAAGAAATAGGACACTCCCGGATATCTTTCAGACATCCATGGATTGATTTTTTTCTCTAACTGTTCGGGAAAAAGCTTGATTCCTCCAGAATTTACCACAAAATCCGCCCTGCCTAGCCACACAAAGGTATTTTTTGACCGAAGTTCAATACTATCGTTTGTTTCTATTTTTTCAGCTCCGCTCATAGGTGATTGGATCCAAAGGCATTGGTTTTCTGACACACCGATTTCTACTCCTGGTAGGGTTTCGTAAATCAATTCTCCAATTCCTATGGGAGCCAACGCGATGTGTGAGACCGTTTCAGTCATGCCAAAGGTCTGCCAGGCCGCAATGCCTTCCTGGCTCAAAGCTGTGTGCAAGGAATCGGAAAGTGGGGCTCCACCAATCAACACCGTTTGGATGACTTTAAGTTTTTCAAGGCTGGATGTGGAGGAAAGGCTGGTTTCTACCTGCAAAGGTACCATGGCCACAAGATCAAAAGATTCCTCCTGCGTTGCCAAAGGAGCTGAATTGGGTTCTACGAGCGTGATTTCACAGTCCCAAACTAGCGCACGTACCAGCATCATCTTTCCCGCGATGTAGGCAGGGTTGAGGCAACACAGCAGTTTAAATTCTGAATTTACGCCGAAAAATGCCCCTGTAGCGCTTGCACTAGCCACCAGCTGCTGCCTGGTGATTACCTGAAGTTTGGGTACTGCAGTAGAGCCAGAGGTAGCCTGTACAAAGCGATCCTTTTCATCTAGCCAGTCCTTACAGAAGGTAAAGGCCTCCTGAGCAAACTCAGGCAGCTCCTCCATGGCTGGAAGGGCGGATAGGGTTCTGCTTAAATGATGCGACTTGTAGCGAAGTTGGAACATGCGCGAATTGGACTAGCAAAAGGGAATTAGAGTACTAACAAATTTCGAACGCTTCGGTTAACTTGCACAAAAATGTGATTTTTAAATCAAACGATCATGATCAACTGGATTACGGCCAAGGAATACGAGGACATCACCTATAAAAAGTGCGATGGCGTCGCGCGCATTGCATTTAATCGTCCCGAGGTACGGAACGCCTTCCGGCCCAAAACCACCGCTGAACTCTACGATGCATTCTACGATGCACAGGAGGATACCTCCATCGGAGTGATCTTGCTTTCTGGGGAGGGACCTTCTTCCAAGGATGGAAAATGGGCCTTTTGCTCGGGTGGAGATCAGCGCGCCAGAGGCAACCAGGGCTACGTAGGTGAGGATGGCTACCACCGCTTGAATATCTTGGAAGTACAGCGTTTGATTCGCTTTATGCCCAAGGTAGTGATCGCTGTAGTTCCAGGCTGGGCAGTAGGTGGGGGACATAGTTTGCACGTCGTGTGCGACCTGACCTTGGCCAGTGCTGAGCATGCTATTTTCAAGCAAACCGATGCGGATGTCACCAGCTTTGACGGGGGCTATGGATCTGCCTATTTGGCCAAAATGGTCGGGCAGAAGAAAGCCCGAGAAATCTTCTTCCTGGGAAGAAATTATTCCGCTAAGGAAGCGATGGATATGGGCATGGTCAATGCGGTTATTCCACATGCTGACTTAGAAAATACCGCCTATGATTGGGCACAGGAGATCCTTGCCAAATCACCCACTTCCATCAAGATGCTCAAGTTTGCGATGAACCTCACCGACGACGGTATGGTAGGCCAACAGGTATTTGCAGGTGAGGCTACCCGCCTGGCCTACATGACCGAAGAAGCCCAAGAAGGGCGTAATGCATTTCTTGAGAAGAGAAAGCCTAATTTCAAGAAAATCAAATGGATACCTTAATTCAATTAAAGTAAAAAAGAGTCTAATCTTTAAATTTTGTAGCGTCCGCCGCGGCGGACTTAGATCAATTAAAGTTGCTTTTCCCCCGGTTACACCGGGGGTTACAATTGTTACGATCCTTCGGATCTGGCCCCGACAGGGGCTAAACTTTGATGACCCCGGGTGAAGCCCGAGGTTCGAGGTAGAAATTGGTTTAGAGCTCCGAAGGAGCGATACAAAAATTTTAACTCCCTTTTTTTAACACCCTCTTTTTCTCGTCCTCCCTCACTCAAAATTCTTTCGTAAAACATACTCCACACAGCGAGCAGCCAGCCGTGCAGTGGCCTGGTCTTGGTCGTAGACAGGGTTGAGTTCGACCACATCCAGTGAGATCAATTTTTTGCTTTTTGCCAATAGGTCAAAAACTTTAAACGCCACTTCAGGATCAAATCCCATAGGCGAAGGAGCGGAAACTCCCGGTGCAAAGGCAGAAGAAAAACCATCCAAATCTACAGTCAAGTAAAGGGCATCTACCTGGTCTACAAAAGCCTGAATCTGTCCGGCGACGTTCGACCAATTTACCAAAGTAAACTGCTCCATGTCTACGAAATCTGCCTGCAGCTGTGTTGCCGTTTCAAATAGGGACTTGGGGTTGGCAGCACGTTGAATGCCGAGTGCCAAGTAATGAAATTCGTTTGGATGATTGCTTGCCAACTGGTAGAAAGGGGAGCCTGAATGTCCTTTTCCAGCTACCAAGGGTCGCAAGTCAAAGTGTGCATCCAGGTTAATTATTCCGAGTTTTTTGCCATTTTCTTGAGCGAACTGGAGGACGCCAGAACCGTGTGCAAAGGCCAAATCATGTCCTCCGCCCAGCCAAACTGGAAAGTGGTTGCTCTTCAACAGTTGGTAGGTCAAGTCGGTAATGGCTTGGTGGGTACTTTCCAAGTCACCTTCCTGAGTAAACAGGTCTCCATAATCAAAAAGTGGAAGGCCAACTGGAAGATGGTGAGCTAGTGAACCCAAAAACTTGCGGATGGATGCAGGGCCAGCTAGGGTACCCAATCTGCCTTGGTTTCTTTTGACGCCTTCTTCACCAGCGTAACCTAGGATACCCACCTTTTGATCCGAGGAGGTGTCAAAAGCCAAGTTGGGTCTGACACGCACTACCTGGTGCCAGTATTCGGGTTGCATGGCATTTCTTCCGGTCCAATTTTCTTGAGAGGGATTTTGATGAAGATTCATCCTATTTTTTTTCGTTTGTTTGATTCAATTTGAATTCCCGTAAATCCAATTTAAGGTTTTTAGGATTCCTTTCTCAACTTAATTGATCCAGTAGGCGGTCATCCACCAGGTTGGGTAGGGTCACTTGAAGGGCTGGACTTCGGTCCATCTCCCGCTGTATCGCTTCAATCGAACCGCTATTTCGTGCCCAGGCGCGCCGTGCAATGCCGTTGTTCACATCAAAGAAAAGCATGGATTGTACTTTTCGGCTTGCGGCTTCGCTGCCATCCAAGACCAGTCCAAAGCCCCCATTGATGACTTCGCCCCAGCCTACACCACCACCGTTGTGTATGGAAACCCAGGTGGCACCTCGGAAACTGTCACCAATCACGTTGTGAATCGCCATGTCGGCCGTGAATCGACTTCCATCGTAGATATTGCTCGTTTCCCGGTAGGGAGAATCTGTTCCACTCACGTCGTGGTGGTCTCTTCCCAATACCACCGGGGCGGACAGCTGCCCTGAGGCAATGGCCTCATTGAAGGCCAAGGCGATTTTGGCCCGACCCTCCGCATCTGCGTATAAGATGCGGGCTTGGCTGCCAACTACCAGCTTGTTCTTTTCTGCTTCCTTGATCCAAGTGAGGTTGTCCTGCAATTGCTGGGCAATGGAAGCTGGAGCAGCGGCTAAAAGGGATTTCAGTACCTCTGCGGCCAGCTGATCCGTTTTACGCAAGTCTTCGGGTTTCCCAGAGGTACACACCCAGCGGAAGGGACCAAATCCATAATCAAAGCACATCGGACCCAAAATGTCTTGCACATAGCTCGGGTAGCGGAATTCATTTCCTGGTTCACCTACTACTGCAGCACCTGCACGGGAGGCTTCGAGTAGGAAGGCATTGCCGTAATCGAAGAAGTAGGTTCCTCTACTCGTGTGGCTATTAATGGCCACAGCTTGTCTGCGCAGGGATTCCTGCACTTTTTCTTTGAAGGCTTGTGGATCTTCTACCATGAGGCGATTGGATTCCTCGAAAGAAAGCCCCACGGGATAGTATCCGCCTGCCCAGGGATTGTGGAGAGAGGTTTGGTCCGATCCCAGTTCAACCAGCACCTCTTCCTCATCCAGTCGCTCCCAAAGGTCTACCACATTGCCTAGGTAGGCGATGGAAACAACTTCCAGCTCAGTTTTGGCCTTTTTTACGCGCGCTACGAGGAGATCTAGGTCTATAATGAGTTCGTCTACCCATCCTTGCTGGTGTCGCTTGTGTGCCGCCGCAGGGTTGATTTCGGCGCAGAGGGTGACGCAACCTGCAATATTACCTGCTTTGGGCTGGGCTCCGCTCATGCCACCCAAACCTGCGGTGAGGAAGAGTTTCCCTTTGGGGGAACCTTTGCCCCATTTCTTGCGAAAGGCATTCATCACGGTAATGGTGGTGCCGTGCACGATGCCTTGGGGACCGATGTACATGAATGATCCTGCGGTCATCTGCCCGTATTGCGTGACGCCAAGGGCATTGAAGCGTTCCCAGTCCTCCGGTTTGGAGTAGTTGGGGATCATCATCCCGTTGGTGACCACCACGCGAGGAGCATCTTTAGAGGAGGGGAAAAGCCCCATGGGATGCCCTGAATAGAGGTGAAGCGTTTGTTCCTCGGTCATTTCGGACAAGTACTTCATGGTAAGCAGGTACTGCGCCCAGTTTTGAAATACCGCTCCATTGCCTCCGTAGGTGATCAATTCCTCCGGATGCTGTGCTACGGCAGGGTCCAGGTTGTTCTGAAGCATGAGTTGGATCGCTGCTGCCTGGGCACAATTGGCAGGGTATTCTGCTAGGGGTCTTGCCTTTACCGCATAGTCCGGCATAAAGCGGTACATGTAGATACGACCGTAATTTTGGAGTTCCTCCCAAAATTCAGGAGCCAAAGTAGCATGCCAGTCCTTGGGAAAATAGCGCAGTGCATTCCGCATGGCCAATTTTTTCTCGTCTGTCGACAACAGGTCTTTGCGCTTGGGCGCATGGGAAATCTGTGGATTGCGTCCCTTCTTTGGAGGCAATTGGCTGGGTATTCCTTGGCGGATAAGGGTTTGGAATGTCATGAATAAGTATCAAGTAGTTAGTATCAAGTATCAAGAAGCAAGAGCCGAGAACCAAGAGATTAGACTAAATTCTGCTTGGCTAGAAATCCTGGTACTGGCATTATTTAATGTTTCCCCACT